>NZ_JBSGDD010000003.1:0-175257 GCF_053602195.1 Kitasatospora sp. NPDC004531
TATCGCACCCTATACGCCTCCCCTGACCACCCCCCCCCCGCCCGAAGCGGGGGGGCCCCCCGGACCGCCCCCCCTCGGCGGGGCGGGGGGGCTACGGCCGGGCCGCCGTCTCGGCGGCCATCTCGGCGACCAGCGCGGTGGTGTGCCGGCCGGCCCGGAAGCGCGGGTCGGCGAGGGTGCGGCGCAGGTAGTCGGTGGTGGTGCGGACGCCGGGGCCGTCGATGCGGAACTCGGCGAGGGCGCGGTCGAGGCGGGCGACCGCCTGGTCGCGGTCGGGGGCCCAGGCGATGGTCTTGGCGAGCAGCGAGTCGTAGTCGGGTCCGACCGGCCAGCCGGGGTAGGCGTGGGTGTCGACGCGGACGAACGGGCCGCCGGGCGGGACGAACTCGGTGAGCAGGCCGGGGGTGGGCAGGAAGCCGCGTTCGGGGTCCTCGGCGTTGACCCGGGCCTCGATGGCGGCGCCGCGCGGCCGGACGGCGTCCTGGCGCAGCGTGAGGGGTTCGCCGGCGGCGATGGTGAGCTGTTCGCGGACCAGGTCGATGCCGGTGACCATCTCGGTGACGGGGTGTTCGACCTGGAGGCGGCAGTTGACCTCCATCAGGTAGTAGGCGCCGTCGGGGGCGAGGACGAATTCGAAGGTGGCGGCGCCGACGTAGCCGACGGCGAGGGCGCCGCGGACGGCGGCGGCGCAGATCTCGCGGCGCAGCGGGTCGGGGAGGTTGGGGGCGGGCGATTCCTCGATGAGCTTCTGGTGGCGGCGCTGTACGGAGCAGTCGCGTTCGCCGAGGTGGACGGCGTTGCCGTGGTGGTCGCAGAGCACCTGGACCTCGATGTGGCGGGCGCCGTCGACGTAGCGTTCGAGGTAGAGCCGGTCGTCGCCGAAGACGGCGCGGGCGTGGGCACGGGTCTCCTGGAAGGCGGTGGCCAGGTCGGCGCCGTCGCGGACGACGGCCATGCCGCGTCCGCCGCCGCCGGCGACCGCTTTGAGGATGATCGGGTAGCCGGTGCGGGCGGCGGTCTCGCGGGCTTCGGCGGGGCTGCGGACGGCGCCGGTGGAGCCGGGCAGGACGGGCAGTCCGGCTTCGGCCATCAGGCGGCGGGCCACCGATTTGTCGCCGAGTTGTTCGATGACGTGCGGGGGCGGGCCGATGAAGGTGAGTCCGGCGGCTTCGCAGATCTCGGCGAAGTCGGGGTCCTCGGAGAGGAAGCCGTAGCCGGGGTGGACGGCCTGGGCGCCGGTGAGGCGGGCGGCCTCGATGACGGACGGGATGTGCAGGTAGCTGGCTTTCGCGGCGGCCGGTCCGAGGTGGACGGCGCGGTCGGCGACGCGGACCACCGCCGAGTCGCGGTCGGCGGTGGAGTACAGGGCGACGGTGCGGATGCCCATCTCCCGGCAGGTGCGGGCGATCCGCAGGGCGATCTCGCCGCGGTTGGCGATCAGCACGGTGGTGAACACGCCGGCCCCCTAGGCGGGTTCGACGGTGATCAGGGGCTGCTGGAACTCCACGGCGGTGCCGTCGGCGACCAGGATCTCCACCACCCGTCCGGCGGTGTCGGCGTGCACGGGGCTCATCATCTTCATCACTTCGAGCAGGCCGACCGGCTGGCCGGGGGTGACGCTGTCGCCGACGGTGACGAACGGCGGCGCGCCCGGTTCGGGCGCGTGGTAGAAGGTGCCGATCATCGGGGCGCACACCTGGTGGCGGTCGTCCGCGGGTTCGGCCTCCGACGACGACGGCGACTGCGACGGCGCATGGGCCGGGGCGGCCCCGTCGTGGCCGTCCCATTCGACCTCGACGGCGGTGCCGAGGTGTTCGAGGCGGATCCGGCGGGGCGGGCGGCTGCTGGTGCGGGCGAGTTCGGCGATGCTGCGGCACAGTTCGGCGAGGTCCGCGGTGTGTTCGGGGCCGCCGGAGCCGTCGCCGGTGAGGGCGATCCGTCCGCGGGACGGCTGGTGTTTCACCTCGACGGTCATGGCTGGCTCCAATCTGCCGCGGCGGGGCCGGTGTCGGCGCCGTAGCGGTGGAAGCGGGCCCGGCGGGCGGCGCGCAGCCGGTCCGGGTCCCAGGGGATCAGTTCGCGCAGGGCCTCGGTCACGGCGGCCTCCAGCAGGTCGGCCGCGGCGGCGTGGTCCTGGTGGGCTCCTTCGGGCGGTTCGGGGACGATGCCGTCGACGACGCCGAGGCTGAGCAGGTCGCCGGGGTGCAGGCGCAGCGAGGCGGCGGCGGCGGGGGCGGCCTGCGGGTCCTTCCACAGGATGGCGGCGCAGCCTTCGGGGCTGATCACCGAGTAGATGCCGTTGGCGCTGACCAGGACGCGGTCGGCGACGGCGAGCGCGAGGGCGCCGCCGCTGCCGCCCTCGCCGATGAGCACAGCAACAATAGGGACGGGCAGGCGGGCCATCAGCCGCAGGTTCTCGGCGATGGCGGCGGCCTGTCCGCCGGTCTCGGCCTCGGGTCCGGGGTTGGCGCCGGGGGTGTCGATCAGGGTGACGACGGGCAGGCCGAGTTTCGCGGCGAGGCGCATCAGCCGGTTGGCCTTGCGGTAGCCGGCGGGCTGGGCCATGCCGAAGCGGCGTCGGCGGCGTTCGCCGAGGTCGGGCCCGCCCTTGTGGTGGCCGATCAGGACGACGGGGGTGCCGGCCAGGCGTCCGGTGCCGGCCACGATGGCGGGGCAGTCCTCGGTGAGCCGGTCGCCGTGGAGTTCCTGGAAGTCGTCGACCAGGCGGCGGATGTAGTCGAGGGTGGTGGGCCGTTCGGGGTGGCGGGCGAGGCGGACGTTCTGCCAGGGGTCGCGGTCGGCGAGTTCGTCGGCGGCGCGCAGGATGGCGGTGGGGTCGCCGGGGGGCCGGGGCGCGGCGGGGGGTCGCAGGCCGAGCAGGCGGCCGAGGACGGGGCGCAGGCCGATGCGGGGGACGACGTCGTCGACCATGCCGTGGGCGAGCAGGAATTCGGCGGTCTGGAAGCCGTCGGGGAGTTTCTCGCCGGTGGTCTGTTCGATGACGCGGGGTCCGGCGAAGCCCATCCGGGCGCCGGGTTCGGCGAGGATGACGTCGGCGAGGGTGGCGAAGGAGGCGGCGACGCCGCCGTAGGTGGGGTCGGTGACGACGGTGACGGTGAGGATGCCGGCTTCGTCGAGTTCGGCCATGGCCTGGGCGGTCTTGGCCATCTGCATCAGCGACAGCACGCCTTCCTGCATGCGGGCGCCGCCGCTGGCGGTGACCAGGACGAGCGGGACGCGGCGCTCCAGGGCGGTGGTGGCGGCGTGGGTGATCAGGGCGCCGACGGCGCAGCCGAGGCTGCCGCCGAGGAAGCGGAAGTCCATCGCGGCGGCGACGCAGGGCTGGCCCTCGATCTGTCCGGCGGCGCACAGCACGGCCTCGTGCAGGCCGGTGTCGGCGCGGGCCTGGTCGAGGCGGTCCTGGTAGGGGCGGCTGTCGACGAAGCCGAGCGGGTCGTGCAGGGCGGGCACCGGTCCGAGGGGTTCGGCGGTGCCCGGGTCGAGGAGTTGGGCGAGCCGCTGCGGGGCGGTGAGCCGCCCGTGGTGCCCGCAGTCGGGGCACACCCGCAGGGCGCGGTTCCAGCGTCTGCCGTAGACCAGGCCGGCGCAGCCTTCGCAGCGCACCCAGTCCGCCGGTTCGCTCTGTTCGGCCACGGCGGCTCTCCCTTCCCTGTGCAATTCGCCTGTGCAATTCCGTTGTGCGGTGGGACAGTTCAGCGTTCCCAGCGGTAGAACTCGCGGGCCATGGCGTCCTTGGGGCTGCGCCAGGTGGCCGGGTCGTAGGCGTCGACGTAGACGGCGAGCCGTTCGCTGATGTCGCGGAACTCGGGGTGTTCGGCGTACTTGGCGACCTCGGCCCCGGCGGGGCGCTCGGATTCGATGAGGTGCAGGTAGACGTCGCCGAACTGGAACAGGCTGCGGCCGCTGACGCCGATCAGGCCGGGCAGCGGGCCGCGGTCGGAGTCGGCGAAGACGCCGGCGATGTGGTCGGCGGTGCCGGGTTTCATCCGGGCGACGATCAGGGTGCGGTGGGTGGCGGTCATCGGGCCGCGCCGGCGCGGTGTTCGACCTTGGCGCGGATCAGCTCCATCTGGATCTTGGAGTTCTGGTTGATCCGGTCGGTCATCTGCAGGTCGTCGACGGGGGCGGTGGGCTTCATCGCGAAGTCCTGGATCCACCGCATCCGGGTGCCCTGCGGCACCTCCTCGTACTCCCAGCGGATCTCCATGAACTCGAACGGGCCGGGCTCGACCCGGCGGGCGCGGACGGCGAGCTTGTCGCGGTCGGTCTCGCGTTCGGAGACCCAGCTCCACACCTGGCCGTTCTCGTCGGGGTGCATGGTGAGCCGGAAGCGCACCAACTGGCCCTGCCGGTCGAGGATTTCGACGCTCGCGTACTCGCTGAACAGCTGCGGCCACTGCTCCAGGTCGTTGGTGACGTCCCAGACCAGGTCGACGGGGGCGTTGATGAGGACGGTGTTGTCGGTGTGTCCGGGCATCTCAGGCACCAGCTTTCACGGTGGAGTTGACGGTCTGCAGGAACTCGGCGACGGGCCGGCCGAGCAGTTCGGTGGAGTCGATGGAGACGCCGTAGCGGTTCTCCAGGTCGGCGAGCACGCCGAGCACCCCCAGCGAGTCGACGCCGAGGTCGAGGAACATGCAGCCCGGGTCGGCGAGTTGGTCGACCGTGACGGGGACGCCGGCCCGGGTCTTGATCAGGGTGGCGAGTTCCTCGTAGGTGATCTCGGATGCCATCTGTTGCTCCTTGCGGTGGGGTGGTGGTCAGGCCCGGCGCAGCACCAGGGCGGTGTTGGATCCCATCTGGCCGCGGCTGAGCACCAGGGCGGTGCGCAGGTCGGCGGGGCGCGGGTGGCCGATGACCAGGTCGAGTCCGTGCGGGCAGTCCTCGGTGTGCGGGGTGGGCGGGACGAGGCCCTGTTCGAGGGCTAGCACGGCGGCGGCGACGTCGAGTGCGGGGGCGCCGCAGTGGGCGCGGCCGAATCCGGCCTTGGGGGCGGTGACGGGGACGCGTTCGGCGTGTTCGCCGAGCGCGTCGGCCAGCGCGAGGGCTTCGGCCCGGTCGGCCTCCGGGGTGCCGAGGGCGTCGGCGAAGACCACGTCGACCTCGTCGGGCGCGCAGTGCGCCTCGGCGAGGGCGCCGCGGACGGCGTGGGCGAGTCCTTCGCGGCTTTCGGCCCAGCGGGCGGCGCCGGTGAAGGTGGCGGTGTGGCCGGCGATCCGGGCCCGGGGGCGGGCGCCGCGCCGGCGGGCGGTGTCGGCGTCCTCGACCACGAACATGGCGCCGCCCTCGGCGGGGACGAAGCCGGCCGCGTCGGAGCCGAACGGGCGGTAGGCGCGTTCGGGGTCCTCGGCGGTGGAGAGTCCGGGGTAGCCGAGCTGGCAGACCATCGAGTACGGGGCGATGGGTGCTTCGGCGGCGCCGGCCAGCACGGCGTCGGTGCCGCGGGCGACGGCGCGGGCGGCGTGCGCGAGGGCGTCGAGGCCGCCGGCCTCGTCGGAGGCGACGACGCCGCAGGGGCCCTTGAAGCCGCCGCGGATGGAGATCTGGCCGGTGGAGGCGGCGTAGAACCAGGCGATCGACTGGTAGGGGCCGACGTGGTGGGGGCCCTCGGACCACAGGTGCTGGAGTTCGCGCTGGCCGAACTCGCCGCCGCCGGAGCCGGCCGCGGTGACCACGGCGACCTGGAACGGGTCGTCCGGTCGGGGCCTCAGCCCGGCGTCGGCCATGGCGAGTTCGGCGGCGGCCATCGCGAAGTGGGTGAACCGGTCGGTCTGCACCAGGTAGCGCGGCTCGACGTACTCCTCGGCGTCGAAGCCGCGGACCAGGCCGGCGATCCGCAGCGGGAGGTTCTCGCAGCCTTCCCGGTCGATCGGGGCGAGCGCGGAGCGGCCCTCGCCGAGGGCCTTCCAGTAGTCGTCGGCGCCGATGCCGTGCGGGCAGACCACGCCGACGCCGGTGATCACCGCGCTGCGGGGGGTGTTCATAAGGCCGTCTCCGCTCTGCTCAGCACCACCGCGGACTGGAAGCCGCCGAAGCCGCTGCCCACCGACAGCACGTGGCGCAGCGGCAGTTCGCGGGCGGTGCGGGGGACGTAGTCGAGGTCGCACTCGGGGTCGCGTTCGGTGTAGTTGGCGGTCGGCGGGACCACGCCGTGGTGCAGGGCGAGGGTGCAGGCGACCAGTTCGATGGCGCCGATCGCGCCGAGCGAGTGTCCGACCATCGATTTGATGGAGCTCATCGGGGTGCGCCGGGCGTGTGCGCCGAGGGAGCGTTTGACGGCGGCGGTCTCGTGCCGGTCGTTCTGCTTGGTGCCGGAGCCGTGCGCGTTGACGTAGTCGACGGCGTCGCCGGGCAGTTTCGCGTGTGCGAGGGCGTGGTCGATGGCCTCGGACATCTCCACGCCTTCCTGGGTGAGGCCGGTCATGTGGTAGGCGTTGCCGAAGGTGGCGAAGCCGCCGAGTTCGGCGTAGATCCGGGCGCCGCGCCTGGTGGCGTGCTCCCATTCCTCCAGCACGAGGACGGCGCCGCCCTCGCCGAGCACGAAGCCGTCGCGGCTCGCGTCGAAGGGGCGGGAGGCGTGCGCGGGGTCGTCGTTGCGGGCGGAGGTGGCCTTGATGGCGTCGAAGCAGGCGACGGTGATCGGGGAGATCGGCGAGTCGCAGGCTCCGGCGACGATGACGTCGGCGCGGCCCTCCTTGATGGCGAGGGCGGCGTAGCCGACGGCGTCCAGGCCGGAGGTGCAGCCGGTGGAGACGGTCTGCACGGGGCCGTGCGCGCCGAGCTGTTCGGCGACGGCGGAGGCCAGGGTGGACGGCGAGAAGGCCCGCTCCAGGTGGGGTTCGGCGGGCCGGTGGTCGACGGCCCAGTGTTCGCCGCGGTTGCTGACCAGCACGTAGTCGTGTTCGAGCCGGGTGGTGCCGCCGACGGCGGTGCCGAGCGAGACGCCGATCCGCCACGGGTCCTCCCGGGCGGGTTCGAGTCCGGCGTCGGCGACCGCTTCGGCGGCGGCGACCAGCGCGAACTGCACGTAGCGGTCGTTGCGGGCGGTCTGGTCGGGGGTCAGGCCGTGGGCGGCGGGGTCGAAGTCGCATTCGGCGGCGATCCGGGAGCGGAACCCCTCGGGGTCGAACAGGGTGATGCCGCGGGTGGCGGTGCGGCCGTCGGTGAGCAGCCGCCAGAACTGCGGGACGCCGATGCCGCCGGGCGCGACCACGCCGATCCCGGTCACCGCGACCCGGCGGTTCACGAGGCCGCCCCGGCCGGTTCGGGCGGCCCCGCCTCGGAGTCGCTCGGCTCCTCGGTGTCGACGTGGCCGAGTTCGGGGCGGGGCGCGAGCGGCCCCAGGTGGAAGACCATCCGGGCCTGCCCGGTGCCGGTGTTGCGGAACCGGTGCCGCATCCCGATCGGGATCATCAGGCCCTCGTTCGGCCGCAGCGGCTGGGTCTTGCCGTCCAGGTCGACGTCGAGTTCGCCGGCCACCACGAACACGAACTCCTCGGAGTAGGGGTGGTAGTGCTCGCCGATCCGCTCGCCCGGCTCGACGATCGCCAGCCCCATGAATCCGCTGGTCGCACCGACCGCCGTCGGGGTGAGCATGGCCCGCAGGTCGCCGCCGCGCTTGCGGTTCGGGGGCGCGTCGTCGACGTGGACGATTCGTGGCATCTCGGTGGTCACGGTGGATTCCTCTCCGGCGTGGGGACGTGGGTGGCGGTGGGTCAGGCGTCGGCCGAGCGGCGGTCGGTGACCGGGGTCATCGCGCACTCGGCGAGCAGGTGGCGCAGGCCGTCGGCGCTGGGCACGGGGTGTTCGGCGGGGATGACGGCGAGCTTGGCGAGCACGGCGGCGGCGCGCGGGCCGGCCACGCCGAGGGCGGTGGCGGGGTCGCTCGCGGGGTCGGTGAGCAGGTCGACCAGGCGGACCACCAGGTCCTCGCGGCGGTACACGGTGGCGCGTACCAGCGGCGAGCCGGGGTCGGCGGCGGCGTGCTCGTCCTCGCCGGCCAGCAGTTCGGCGAGCGCCTGGCCGCGGTCGGGGCGCACCGGGTACAGGAACGCGTGCCGCTGCACCTGGCCGGACTTGAGCGCGGCGTGGTGGTGGACGGCGGGCAGTGCGGCGCGCTGGAAGAAGTCGCGGGCGGACAGCGGGTCGTCCAGGTCGCGGTCCTCCTCCAGGTACGGGTTGATGGCCTCCTCGACGGCCCGCACCTCGGGCTGCCGGGCGACGTGCCGCAGCGCGGCGACCAGGTCGCCGGCCACTTCGACGCAGCGCACGATGCGGTTGCCGCGCATGAACAGCGAGGTGCGCAGCAGCCGGGTGGTGTCGTCGACCCGGGCCTGCGGGGAGCGGTAGCCGGCCAGCAGTTCGGCGGCCTTGGCCTCGGCGCCGGGCTTGACGGTGAAGCTGAGCGCGTGCCGCACCACGCCGTCCGGTCCGGGCCGGGGCGCGGCGGGCAGTCCGGGGTGGTGCTCGCCGGGGCGCAGCGGGGCGGCGGGGCTGTCGTAGGTGCGCTCGCCGTGGGTCTCGCGCAGCACGGTGTAGCGCAGCGAGTGGGTGTCGCGGACGCAGCCGTGCATCGGCTTGACCATCTCGCGGTGGGCGGGGCTGTCGACCCAGGCGAGGAACGGCGCGGCGCTCTCCCATTCGCTGGTGATCAGCCACCGCGACGGGTCGTCGATGGACTGGCAGAGCTGGTCGCTGACGTGGCCGGGGACGGCGGAGACCTGATGGCGCAGCAGTTCGTAGGCGTCCAGGAAGCGGTCCTGGGCGCCGTCGTGGACGTCGAGCATCAGGACGACGCGAAGCCGGCCCGCGGCGGGCCGGCCGGTGGCGGTCTCCTCGGTTTGGGAGAGCAGGGTCATGGCGGCGGATCCTGTCGTTGGTTCGCACATGGGCCCTCGGCCGGCCGTCGGTGCCGTCCGGCGGGCGGGGCTGGTTCGCACTCGATCGTCACGGGGGCGCGGGGCGGGCGCGAGAGTTCGCGGCCATCCGAGGGAAGCACCCTGCGTGGCCGTCGGCGGCGGGGGATGGATGCGGGGTCCGGCGTATCCAGCGCCCCGCACGGATGGAGCAGTGCTGATGAACACACAGATGGCGGACCGGGTGCCGGTCCTGGTCGCGGGCGGTTCCCTGGTGGGGCTGTCGGCGTCGCTCTTCCTCGGTCGGCTCGGCGTGCCGCACCTGCTGGTGGAGCGGCACCCGGAGACCTCCCGGCACCCGCGCGGGCGCGGCAACAACCTGCGCACGATGGAGCTGTTCCGCACCGCCGGGGTGGAGGACGACGTCCGGGCGGCGGCGTCCGTGCTGGCCGACAACCACGGCATCCTGCAGGCCGAGACGCTGTCCGGCGGCGAGCAGGAGTGGCTGTTCCGCGAGATCGACCCGGGCGGGGGCCTGGCCAGGTTCAGCCCGTCCAGCTGGTGCCTGTGCAGCCAGAACGACCTGGAGCCGGTGCTGCTGCGGCACGCCGCCGAGCGGGGCGACGTCCGGTTCAACACCGAGCTGGTCTCCTTCGACCAGGACGCCGACGGGGTGACGGCGCGGCTGCTGGACCGGGCCACCGGCGAGGAGCGCACCGTGCGGGCCGACTACCTGGTCGCGGCGGACGGTCCGCGCAGCCCGGTCCGGGAGCGCCTGGGCATCGGGCAGTCCGGGCGCGGCGACCTGTTCCACAACGTCAGCGTCACCTTCCGGGCCAAGCGGCTGGCCGACGTGGTCGGCGACCGGCGGTTCATCGCCTGCTACCTGACCGACCCGGCCGGCGCGGGCGCGCTGCTGCCCGTCGACAACCAGGAGCACTGGGTCTTCCACCTGCCCTGGCACCCCGAGCGCGGCGAGAGCGTCGAGGACTTCACCGACGCCCGCTGCGTCGCCCACATCCGGGCCGCCGCCGGGGTGCCCGACCTGGAGGTGGAGATCACCGGCCGGGCCCCCTGGCACGCCGCCGAACGCGTCGCCGACCGGTACGGCGCCGGACGGGTGTTCCTGGTCGGGGACGCCGCCCACGAGATGCCGCCGACCGGCGCGTTCGGCTCCAACACCGGCATCCAGGACGCCCACAACCTGGCCTGGAAGCTCGCCGCCGTCCTGGCCGGCTGGGGCGGGCCCCGCCTGCTGGACTCCTACGAGAGCGAGCGCCGCCCCGTCGCCGTGCAGACCGCCGCCCGTGCCGCGGCCCGCTCCGTCGAACACCAGCACCCCGGCTTCGACGCGGCGCCCTCGGGCGGGCCGCGCACCAACGTCCTCGCGGTGGCGCTCGGTTACCGCTACCCGGAGGGCGCGCTGGTCGGCGCGGACGCCACCGCCGGCGTCGTCCCCGAACGCTTCGCCGCCACCGGCGAACCCGGCACCCGCGCCCCCCACGTCTGGCTGCGCGACGCCGCCGGCACCCGCCTGTCCACCCTCGACCTGTTCGCCGAGGGGCCGCTGCTGCTCGCCCCCGCCGAGGGCGGCGGCACGTGGCCGGCCGCCGCCCGCCAGGTCGCCCGGCAGACCGGCGTCCCGCTGCGCTGCCTGCTGATCGGCGAGCACGGCGACCTCCACCCCGAACCCCCGCCCGCCCACCTCCCCGCCGGCGCCCGCCCCACCGGCCCCGTCTCCCCCACCACCTGGCCCGCCGCGTACGGGCTCCACCCGGGCGGCGCCACCCTGATCCGCCCGGACGGCTTCGTCGGCTGGCGCGCGACAGACGCCGTCGGCGACCCGGCAGCGGCCCTCCTCGTCGGCGTCCGCGGAATCGCCGGCCTGACCTGAGGGGGCGGGCGCGAAAACAGGGGCGCGGGGAACTGCGCGACAAGCGCAAAGCCCGTCCGCAAGGTCGCGATCAAGTGCAGGTCATTGTCCTACGTCGCGATCTTGCGGACGGGGCACCTCCCGCTTCGCGCAGTTCCCCGCGCCCCCGGTTTCGCGCCCACCCGCTGTCAGCGTGACGCGGATCACCCTGATTCGAGAACCCGTCCGCACGCCCTCGCGTCTGGCAGGTGTGAAAGCACTGCACGAGCTGGACGAGGAACGTCTGCTCCGACTGGTCGCCAGGAGCGACCGAGCGGCGTTCGACGAGTTGTACCGCCGCACCGCCCCCTGGCTGGCCCTGCGGCTGCGCCGTCGCTGCGCGGACGAGCAGATCGTCGCCGAGGTCATGCAGGAGACCTTCCTCGCGGTCTGGCGCGCGGCGGGCGCGTTCGCCGGCAGTGCGGTGGGCGGCAGCGCCGTCGGCTGGTTGTGGACCATCGCGGCCCGCCGCCTGGTCGACGCCTTCCGCCGCCGCGCGCACCACGCCGAGCCGCCGGTCGCCGTGGCCGAGCAGGCCGTCGCCCCGGCCGCCGAGGAGGAGGCGCTGGCCGGAGCGGTCGGCGGCGACGTGGGGGACGCGCTGCGGCGCCTGGCCCCCGAGCTGCGCGCGGTGCTGCAGGCCACCGTCCTCGACGGGCTCTCCGTCCGGGAGGCCGCCGTCCTGCTGGGACTGCCCGAGGGCACGGTGAAGACCCGTGCCCGCCGGGCCCGGATCGCGATGCGGAAGGAACTGGCATGAGCGCGGAGCACGCATCGGCCGGGTTGATCGGGGCGTACGCGCTCGGCGGCGACGGCCTGCCCGCGGACACCGTCTGGGCCCTGGAGGCGCACCTGGAGGGCTGCGCGCCCTGCCGGGGGCTGCTCGCGGCGACCGTGCCCGTCGCGGCGCCCGGCGTCGCGGCGCTCGTCGACTCCGTGCACGCCGCGCTCGGGCCGCAGCTGGACGCGGTCCGCCCGGCGCCCGTGCGGCGGCGGTCCCGGTGGCTGCCCGCCTGGGCCGCGCCGGCCGCGACGCCCTGGCTGCTGACCGCCGTCGCGGTGGTGCTGCTGGCCCTGACGCTGGAGTCCGCCGGGCCGCCGAACCTGTTCGGGCAGGTCTCGCCGCTGCTGCTGGTCGCGCCGGTGCTGCCGCTGTGCGTGGCCGCCGCGGCCTGGGCGCCCGGCCTCGACCCGGCGCACGAGCTGACCGCCGCCGCCCCGCGCTCCGGCCTGCCCCTGCTGCTGCGCCGCACCGTCGCCGCGCTGGCCGTGGTGCTGCCGGTGCTGCTGGCCGCGGGCGGGCTGACCGGCGCGATGACGGCCGCGCAGTGGCTGCTGCCGTCGCTCGCCTTCACCACCACCGCGCTCGCCCTCGGCAGCGTCGTCGGTGTCGGCCGTGCCGCCGCCGCCCTGGTCGCCGTCTGGGCCGCCGCCGTCGCGGCCCCGGTGTGGGCCACCGGCCGTCTGCCGTTCGTCCTGCGCACCGAGCAACTGCCCGGCTGGGCGCTGCTCCTCGTCCTCGCCGCCGCCACCGTGCTCGCCCGCCGACACGCCTACTCCACGCCCCGCGCCTGACCTGCTGCCACCTGCTCAACTGCCCTGCCGGGCCGTCCCGTTCACCCCTTTTGAGAGGAACCACCCATGCCACGCGCCGTCAGCGCGGCCTCCGTCGCGCCCAGGACCCATGCCTGGGAGATCCGGGCCGAGGGCCTGCTCGTCCGGGCCGGACGCAAGAAGATGGCCGTCAACGGCCTGGATCTCCGGCTCGGCACCGGGGCCCACGGGCTGCTCGGGCCGAACGGGGCCGGGAAGACCACGCTGATCCGGGCGCTGGCCACCGTGCTGCGTCCGGCCGGCGGCGAGTTGGAGCTGCTCGGCACGGCCGCCGACCGCGCCGACCTGCGGGCGCTGCGGCGCCGGATCGGCTACCTGCCGCAGGACTTCGGCTACTACCGGCGTTTCACCGTCCGGGAGTTCGTCGAGTACATGGCCTGGCTGAAGGAGGTCCCGAAGGCCGAGATCCCCGGCGCCGTCCAGCGGGCGGTGGAGCGGGTCGGCCTCGCGGACCGCGCCGACCACCGGATGCGGACGCTGTCCGGCGGCATGGTGCGGCGGGCCGGCATCGCCCAGGCCATCGTCAACGACCCGGACCTGGTGCTGCTGGACGAGCCCACCGCCGGGCTGGACCCGGCGCAGCGGCTGCGCTTCCGCGAGCTGCTGCAGGACCTCGGCCGGGACGCCTGCGTGGTGGTCTCCACCCACCTGGTCGAGGACGTCGCCGCCGCCTGCTCGGACGTGGTGCTGTTCGCGGACGGCCGGCTGGTCTTCCAGGGCACCCCGGACGACCTGGCCGCCGCCGGCGGCCCCGAACACCCGGGCGACAGCCCGCTGGAGCGCGGCTACTCGGCGCTGCTCCGCCACTCCGAGCGCCCCGGGGGCATCTGGTGAACACGCGCGTACTGCGGACCGAGCTGCTTCGCTCGGCCGCGCCCTGGGCCGGGCTGCTGGTGCTCGGCGGCTCGCTGGCCGTCCTGTTCGCGATCGACGGCATCTGGTGGCGCGGCACGGCCGGCTGGACGGCGCAGTGGGTGCCGATGGCCCTGTGGACGCGCTGGCTGCTGGGCTTCTGGTGGCCGCTGGTGATCGGCGTCGGCGCGCTGTACGGCCTGCGCGACGCCCGGTCGGGCACGGCGGAGCTGTTCGGCACCGTGCCGAAGCCCGCCTGGCGGCGCGCCGCGCTGCCCGCCGGCGCGACGGCCGGGGTGCTGGCGGCGGGCTTCGGCCTGGTGGTGGCGGCCGGCGCGGTGCAGGTCGCGGCGGGCGACAGCGGCTACCGGACGCTCGGCTGGCTGCCGATCTCGCTGGTGGCGGCGCTCGCCCTGGTCGCGGGCGCGGTGTTCGGCATGGGCGTGGCGCGCGCCGTGCCCTCGGTGCTGACCCCGCCCGCGCTGGTGGTGCTCTGCCTGCTGACGGCGGACATGCTGCTGCGGTGGAGCGGCGACGACGCGGTGCCGCACAGCATCGCGCCGAACCGGCTCGCGCTGTTCTCCCCGGTGACCGTCGATCCGCGCGAGGCGCTGCTCACCCTGGCCGGTCCGGTCCATCTGGGCCAGGCGCTGTGGTTCCTGGGCCTCGCGGTGACGGGCTTCCTCCTGCTGGTCGCCGCGAGTCGGCGGGCCCGGCTGCTGGCCCTCGTCCCCGTGCTGGCGGGCGCGGCGCTGGCGCTGGCGGTGCTGCCCGGCGATCCGCGCCACACCTGGGTGCTGGATCGGGCTGCGGCGCGGCCGGTGTGCGACGGGCCGGTGTGCGTGACCACGCTGCACCGGAACAGGCTGCCGGAGCTCGCGGCGCGCGGCGCCGAGGCGCTGCGGGTGCTGGACGGCGCGCTGGGCGAGCGGGCGCCGCGGTCCATCGCCGAGGACGGCTCACCGCGTGCCCTCGGCGACCTCCGGCAGGTGTCCGCCGGGACGGTGCTGGTGGACTTCGACGAACGCGAGTTCGCCCGGGCGAGCGGGCCGGACCTCACCCGGGCGCTGGTCGCGCAGGGCCTGGTGCCGACCTGCTACGCCCGCACCGACCGGGAGGGCGGCCTGGTCCAGGACGCCGCCGTGCAGAGCCTCGTCGCGAGCTGGGCGCTCGGCGACCCCGCGCCGGTGCCGGTGGAGACACCGGGCTCGAACGAGTACGACCGGCAGGTCTGGGAGGAGGCCCGGGCCGCGTGGACGGTGTTCGCCGCCCTTCCCCCCGCCGAGCAGCGGGCCCGCGTCGCCGCGCTGCACGAGGCCGCCGTGTCCTGCTCGACGAAGCACCGGCTGTCCGCCCTGACCGGAGCGGAGGGATGATGAACTGGCTTGTGCTGTACGCCCGTTCACGCCAGGTGCCGCTGTCGGCGGCGGTGCTCGCCGGGGTCGCGCTGACGCTGTGCGTGCTGGTGCGCGACGCTCCGGCCGGCACCGAGAACCGGGGCCTGGCCGCCCTCGTCCTCACCGCCGGCGTGGTGGCCGCCGTCGTCGGCCTCGGCGGGCAGGACGCGGTGCTCGACCGCACCGCCGCGATCCGCTGGGCGCCGCGGCGTGCCGCGCACGTCCTGCTGATCGGCGCCGCCGCCGGCCTGGCCCTGCTGGCCGGACCGCGGCTCACCGACGCCGCGGTGGTGCTCCGCGACAGCGCGGGCCTGACCGGCCTGGCCGCCCTCGGCACCGCCTGCTGGGGCACCACCTACGGGTGGACGCTGCCGACCGGCTGGCTCGCCTTCACCATGCTGGTCCCCCCGATGGCCGGCCGCCCGGGCCACATCGCCTCCTGGCTGGTCCAGCCCGCCGGTACCACGGCGTCCACCGCGACGGCGACGGTCCTGGCACTGGCCGGCACCACGCTCTACGCCCTCGCCGGGCCGCGGCGGTAGCGGGGCACGAGGACGGGGCCCGCCCAGGGTGAGGAAGCTCCGCGGCAAGCGCAAGGCCCGTCCGCAAGGTCGCGATCACGTGCAGGTCATTGTCCTGCGTCGCGATCTTGCGGACGTGATGCGTTCCCCTTCGCACAGGTCCGCCCCCTCGCTTCGCTGGGGGTACCCTCACGCGCCCCCGGTCTGTGCGCTCCCCTTCGTCAGGGCCGCAGCGCAGCCATGAGCGCGAGCAGCACGAAGCCGATCACCACCGCGAGGCTGAGCTGGAAGGCGCCCGGATAGTCGGCGGGCGTGTGCAGGTGGCCGAAGAAGGTGGCTCCGACGGTGGCGATGCCGGCCGCGGAGCCGATCCGCTGCGCGGTCTGGAGGACGCCGCCGGCGCTGCCGGCCCGGGCGACGGGGACTTCGTTCAGGGTGAGGGCCTGGTTCGGGGAGACCACCAAACCGCTGCCCGCGCCGGCGAGCAGCAGGGGCAGGGCGGTGGCCCAGCCGACCAGGGGGCCGTTGAAGAGGTGGACGGCGAGGGCGGCGAGGCCCAGGCCGACGGCGACGGTGGCGAGGCCGAAGGCGATCAGGTGGCGGCCGTAGCGGACCACGACGCGTCCGCCGACGGTGGAGGCGACGGCGGAGGCGAGCGCGAAGGGGGTGATGGCGAGGCCCGCGTACAGCGCGCTGTAGCCCCGGCCGGACTGCAGGTACAGCGTGAAGACGAAGAACACGGCGGTGAATCCGGCGAAGTACAGCAGCGAGACCAGCGACCCGGCGGTGAAGGAGCGGGTGCGGAACAGCTCGGGGTGGACCAGGGGTTCGCGGTGGCGCGCGTACCGGCGCTCCCACAGGGCGAAGACGGCCAGCGCCACCGCGGAGCCGGCCAGCAGCAGCCACTTGCGGGGGTCGTGCCACTGGGCCTGGACCAGCGGGAGCAGCAGCAGGACGGTGCCGGTGCCGAGCAGCAGCACGCCGACCGGGTCGAAGTCGCGGCGGGCGCAGGTGTCGGGGGTGGGGGCGGGCAGCAGGCGGTGGGCGAAGGGGAGGGCGGCGACGCCGATGGGGAGGTTGACGTAGAACACCCAGCGCCAGCCCTCCTCGGCGCCGAACGCGGCGATCAGCAGGCCGCCGAGCAGCGGGCCGACGGCGGTGGAGAAGCCGATGGTGGTGCCGAGCAGGCCGAACGCGCGGGCGCGTTCGCCGCCGCGGAAGAGCTGCTGGATGAAGCCGGAGACCTGCGGGACGAGCAGGCCGCCGGACATGCCCTGCAGCAGGCGGGCGATCACCAGCCACTCCTCCGACCGGGCGGCGCCGGCCAGCGCGCTGGTGGCGGTGAACAGGGCGAGGCCGGTGAGGAAGACGGGGCGGCGGCCGACGGCGTCGCCGAGCCGCCCGGCGGGGACCAGGACCAGGCCGAACGCCAGCGAGTAGCCGGACAGCACCCATTGCAGCCCGGCCTCGGACATGTGCAGGCCGGCCCGGACGGACGGCAGCGCGACGTTGACGATCGACACGTCGAGCAGCGTCATGAAGCCGGCCACCAGGCACACGGCGAGGGCCTGCCAGCGGCGCACCTCGGTGGTCGGGTCGCCGGCGGTGATGCGCTGGGCCATGTGGGTGTCCTTCCGTCCGGCGTCCAGTCTGGGCGGCGCGGACGGTGGCGGACGGGCGGCGCGCCGGAGCTGACGGCCGGTCGGGGGCGGCCTGTCAGGGGCGGGCGGTCAGGACGGGCGGGCTGCGGCGGGCGGGTGTCAGCCGGAGCGGTACGGCAGTTCGATCTCGGCCCAGACGACCTTGCCGTTCCGGGTGGGGCGGGTGCCCCAGCGGTGGGCGAGTTCGCTGACCAGGTGGATGCCGCGGCCGCCCTCGTCCTCCTCGGCGGAGCTGCGCAGCCGGGGCGGTTGGCCGCCGGCGTCGGAGACTTCGAGGGTCAGGGTGCGGTCGCGGAACAGGCGCAGGCGGCGGGGGGCGTCGGCGTGCAGCAGGGCGTTGGTGACGAGTTCGCTGACGACGAGTTCGGCGTAGTCGGTCAGGGTGCCCAGGCCCCAGGCTTCCAGGGTGGTGCGGGTGAAGCGGCGGGCGCGGGAGGGCAGCGGGCCTTCGGTGGGCAGGTCGAGGGTGGCGATGCGGTCGGCGGGCACCGGCAGCGCCCGGGCCATGATCATCGCGATGTCGTCCTCGGTGCCGTCGGTGACCAGGGCGGAGAGTGCGGCGTCGCAGCTCTCCTCCAGGGTGCGGCCGGGGGTGGCGAGGGTGCGGGCCAGCAGGTCGATGCCCTCGTCGATGTCGCGGCCGCGGCGTTCGACCAGGCCGTCGGTGTAGAGCGCGAAGGTGGAGCCGGGGGGCAGCGTGAACTCGGTGGATTCGAACGCGCCGCCGCCGATGCCGAGCGGGACGCCGGGCGGCAGGTGCATCACCTCGGCGGAGCCGTCGGGGTCGACCCGGACGGGCGGGAGGTGGCCGGCGGAGGCGATCACCACGCTGCGGTCGACGGGGTCGTAGACGGCGCACACGCAGGTGGCGAACTGGCCGTCGCCGATCGCCGAGGCGGTCTCGTCGAGGCGGCCGAGGACCTGTTCCGGCGACAGGTCGAGTGTCGCCAACGTCCGTGCGACGGTACGGAGTTGACCCATCGTGGCGGCGGCGCGGATGCCGTGGCCCATCACGTCGCCGACCACCAGGGCGACGCGTCCGCAGGACAGCGGGACGACGTCGAACCAGTCGCCGCCGACCTCGCTGACCACGCTGGAGGGCAGGTAGCGGTGGGCGATCTCCAGGCCCAGGGTGCGGTGGATCTCCTGCGGCAGCAGGCTGCGCTGCAGGGTGAGGGCGGTCTCGCGTTCGCGCCGGTACAGGCGGGCGTTGTCGATGGCGAGGGCGGCGCGGGCGACGAGCTCCTCGGCGAGGGAGAGGTCGGCGGCGCCGAACGGCTCGGGGTTGCGGGTGCGGATGAACTCGGCGCCGCCGAGCACCATGCCGCGGGCGACCAGCGGCAGCAGCAGGTAGGAGTGGATGCCGGCGGCGAGGCCGGGCGCAACCCGGTCCTCGCTGGGGACGATGCCGCGCAGCACGTCCTCGTCGACCTGCGGTTTGAACAGCGCCCGGCCGCTGCGCAGGCACTGGGTGTAGGTGCGGTCGGGGCCGTACTCGGCGGTGCCGCCGACCTGGTCGGCGGCGCCGGTCAGGCTGCTGCCGTAGGCCTCGCCGACGGCCAGCGCGCGGACCTGGACGGCCTTGCCGGGCTGGATGGGGGCGGGTTCCTCGCCGCGCACCACGGGCTCCAGCAGGTCCACGGTGGCGAAGTCGGCGAACCGGGGGACGACCGCCTCGACCAGTTCCTCGGCGGTGCGCTGCAGGTCGAGGGTGGTGCCGATGCGGGCGCCGGCGGCGGCCAGCAGGGTCAGGCGCTCCTGGGCGCGGGCGGCGCGGGCCTCGGCCCGGAAGCGCTCGGTGACGTCGATGATCGAGGACGAGATGCCGAGCACCCGGCCGGTGGAGTCCTCCAGCCGGAAGTAGGACGCCGACCAGGCCCGGTCGCGGCGCGGGTCGGCGGGGACGCGGCCGTGCGAGCGGGCGTCTATGACGGGCTTTCCGGTGGCCAGCACCTGCCGCATGACGGCTTCGACCTCGGCGGCGTTGATGCCGGGCAGCACGGCGGTGATCCGCCGGCCGAGGTGCTGTTCGACGGTGAGGCCGTTGATCCGGGCGAGCGCCTCGTTCAGGCGGACGAAGCGCAGGTCGGTGTCGTAGACGGCGAGGCCGATCGGCGACTGGTGGAAGAAGCCGTCGAAGACCGCCAGGTCGGACTCCACCTCGTGCAGGGCGTGCACGTCGGAGGCGGTGGCCAGCAGCAGGGTGCGGCCGTCGGGTCCGGCGATCGGATAGGTGTGGAACTCCAGTTCGACGCTGGAGCCGTCGCGACGGCGGACCCGGTGGGTGCCGGACCAGCCGTGGCCGGCGAGCAGTTTGCCGAAGAGCTTCTCGCCGGCGTCCGCCCCCTCGTCGGCGAGCAGCAGCCGGACGGGGTGCGTGCCGAGCGCCTCGCGGGCGGACCAGCCGGTGAGGGCCTCCGCCTCCTCGCTCCAGTGCAGGATGCGTCCGTCGTCCTGGACCAGCGCGGTGGCCAGCGGGACCAGGCGGTGCCCGGCCAGGCGTGCGGAAGCGGCGTCCGCCGCGTCGCGGCCGGGCGTCTGTTCGAACCCGTGCGTGCTCAGTTGGCCACCTGCCCGGCTACCTTCCCCGGCTCCGCCGGTCCTTCCGGCTTCCACCAGACTGCACGGCCTGTCGCACGCCTGCGACTGGTGGTCGTGCGGGCGACGTGACCGAAGGTCGAAGTCTCCTTGATCGGGGCCTTTCGGGGCAAGGGGGAAGCGGTGATCTGCCGGTGGTCGCCGCCGGTCAGGGCGCTGCCGGGGGGTTGCGGTCGGCGAGCGCGGCGTCCAGCAGGCGCGACCACTGGCGGACGATGCCGGCCCGGCGCGGCGCGTCGTCGGTGAGCAGGTTGGCCAGGCCGAGGCCGCGGGCGAGGTCCAGCGTCGCCTGGACGGTCTCCCGGACGCCGGCGGCGCCCTCGTCGGCGCCCAGGCATTCGACGGCGGCCCGGTGCGCCTCGCGGCCGACGTGGTTCTCCAGGCTGACGATCCGCGCCCGCAGCTGCTGCTCGGTGGCGGCGGCCACCCACAGGTGCAGGGCGGCCCGGAACAGCGGGCCGGTGTACAGCCGGACGATCATCTCGACCACCGCCTCGGTGCGTTCCGGGCCGGGCGGCGGCAGCTCCCGCACGTGCTCCAGGACGGCGGCCAGCCGCTCGGCGGCGACGTGTTCGACGGCGGCGGTGAACAGGTCCTCGCGGGTGCGGAAGTGGTGCTGGGCGGCGCCGCGGGTGACGCCGGCCCGCTCGGCGACCACGGCGACGGTGGAGCCGTTCCAGCCGACGTCGGCCAGGCACTCCACCGCCGCCTCCAGCAGGCGGCGGCGGGTGGCGCGGCTGCGGTCCTGCTGGGGGGTGCGGGCGGCGGGGGTGCTGGTCGTCATCGGCGGCTCCTGCTCGGCGGGGCTTCTCGGCTGTCCCGATCCTCCCAGACGGCTACCCGCGCGCGGCGCGCTCGCGCAGTTCGCGGCGGAGGATCTTGCCGCTGGCGGACTTCGGCACGGCGTCCACGAACTCCACCTCGCGCACCTTCTTGTACGGGGCGACCCGGCGGGCCACGTACTCGACGACCTCCTGCTCGGCGAGTTCGCAGCCGAACGCGCGCACCACGTACGCCTTGGGGCGTTCGGTGCCCTCGGCGTCGGTGACGCCGATGACGGCGGCGTCGGTGATGGCCGGGTGGGTGAGCAGCAGGGCTTCGAGTTCGGCCGGGGCGACCTGGTAGCCCTTGTACTTGATGAGTTCCTTGACCCGGTCGACGACGTACAGGTAGCCGTCCGCGTCGACGTGGCCGACGTCGCCGGTGTGCAGCCAGCCGTCGGCGTCGACGGTGGCGGCGGTGTCGGAGTCGCGACCGAAGTAGCCCTTCATCACCTGCGGTCCGCGGAAGAGCAGTTCGCCGTCCTCGCCGGGGCCGAGGTCGCGGCGCGGCTCGTCGAAGGACAGCACCCGCAGTTCGGTGCCGGGGACGAGGCGGCCGACGGTGCCGACCGGCGGGTGGGGCTCGTGCGGCGGGACGACGTGGGTGACCGGGGAGAGCTCGGTCATGCCGTAGCCCTGGAGCAGGTGCGGCAGGCCCAGGCGGCGGGCGCAGGCGGCGGCGAGTCCGGCGTCCAGCGGGGCGGCGGCGCTGAGCACGTAGCGGACGGAGGACAGGTCGTAGCGGTCCACCAGCGGGTGCTTGGCGAGGGCGAGGGCGATCGGCGGGGCCACGTAGACGGCTTCGATGCGGTGTTCCTGGATGGCGGCGAGGAACTGCTCCAGGTCGAAGCGGGGCAGCACGACGACGGTGGCGCGGGCCCGCAGCGGGCGGTTGAGCAGGGCGGTCAGGCCGTAGATGTGGAAGAAGGGCAGGACGGCGAGGATGCGTTCGCCGGGGGTGGTCTTCAGCAGCGCGTCGACCTGGGCGAGGTTGGTGGAGACCGAGCGGTGGGTGAGCATCACGCCCTTGGGCAGGCCGGTGGTGCCGCTGGAGTACGGCAGCACGGCGAGGTCGGTGGCCGGGTCGAACGCGGGCTCCGGTTCGGGGGCGTCGACGGCGGCCAGGTCGGCGAGCGAGCGGTGGCCGTCGGCGCCGTCGCAGACGAAGATCTCGGCGACGGGGTGCTCGGCGGCGGCTTCCAGGGCGACGGGCAGGAAGGCGGCGATGGTGATGATCCAGCGGGCCCCGGAGTCGCGCAGCTGGCCGGCGAGTTCGGCGGCGGTGGCCAGCGAGCTGACGGGGGTGACGGTGGCGCCGGTGCGGGTGGTGCCGTAGAACGCCAGCGGGTAGGCCACGGTGTTCGGGCTGAACAGCGCCACCACCTCGCCCTTGCCGATGCCCGCGGCGGCCAGGCCGGCGGAGATCCGGCGGCTGCCCGCGTCGAGTTCGCGGTAGCTGACGGTCCGTCCGGTGAGCGCGTCGACCAGGGCGGGCCGGTCGGCGTGCTCGCCGGTGGCGCAGTCGCCGAGGACGGCGTCGTGGATGGGCCGGTCGAGCGGGGCGACGGTCGGGTAGTCGCTGTGGAACACCATGCGGGCCTCCGGGGCGGGCTCGGCGGTCGGGGTGGCGGCGGGTGCTGCTCGGTGCGTGCGGGGGGTGCTGCTGGATGCTGCTGCTCGGTGCTGCGCGGCGGTGCGGGCCCAGGCTGCCGGGGACGGGAGGGGCGCAGGCAGGGCGCGTGGCGGGCTTACGGGGTCGCGCGGCGGTCGGCCTCCCGGTACTGGCGGTGGACCAGGTCGAGCAGCCGGGCGTGGGTCTCGGCGTCGGCGGCGGCCAGCAGGCCGCCCTCGCCGCTGTGCGGGGGCTTGCCGCGCAGGTCGGTGACGGTGCAGCCGGCCGCCTCGCACAGCGCGAGGCCGGCCGCGAAGTGGACGCTGTCGGCGAGGTGGCCGTCGGTGAGGTAGGCGGCGCGCCGGCCGGCGGCGACCCAGGCGACGGCCAGCGTGCTGGAGACCACCCGGGGGCGGAACGCGGATTCGAAGTCGGGGTCGGTGAGCAGGCGTGCGGCGCGGAACGCGGCGGCGTTCGGGTACGGCGGGTCGAGGTTGAGGTCGACCAGGGCGGAGTGCGCGCTGGGCGCCAGCGGGGTGTCCTGCCCGTCGTGGCGCAGGTACGCCCGCTCGCCGTCGGTCCAGTAGGTCTCCCCCGTGTACGGGTCGGCGGTGGCGGCGGCGAGCGTCCGGCCGGGTGCGCGCAGGGCCACGTTGACGGCCACCAGGTGGGTGCCGACGGCGTAGTTGAGGGTGCCGCAGAGCGGGTCGATCAGCCACCGCCGGTCGGCGTCGGCGGCGCCGGTGCGGCCGCTCTCCTCGCCGGTGAACGCGTCGTCGGGGCGGGCGGCGCGCAGCAGGTCGAGGATGGCGGCCTCGGCGGCCAGGTCGGCGGCGGTGGCGAAGTCGCCGCCGCCCTTGTGGTGCTTCTCGGCGGTGGCCCAGGCGTGGGCGCGGACGGCGGCGGCGCCGGCCTCGGCGGCCCGGCGGGCGAGGCCGGCGTCGGTGTGCTCGTCGGACGTGTGCATGATCGTCATGGCGGGAGCGTAGCCGTCCGGTCCGGTGATCCGTCCGTGTGCGGTACGCACCGCCCGCGCTCCTGAGGTGGCGTCAGTAGGACCGGGGCAGGCCGAGGGTGTGCTGGGCAACGTAGTTGAGGATCATCTCGCGGCTGACCGGGGCGACCCGGCCGACCCGGGTGGCGGTGATCAGGGCGGCGAGGCCGTACTCCTGGGTGAGGCCGTTGCCGCCGAGGGTCTGCACGGCCTGGTCGACGGCGCGGCAGGAGGCCTCGCCGGCGGCGTACTTGGCCATGTTGGCGGCCTCTCCGGCGCCCAGGTCGTCGCCCGCGTCGTAGAGGTGGGCGGCCTTCTGGGTCATCAGGCGAGCGAGTTCGACCTCGATGGCGCACTGGGCGAGCGGGTGGGCGATGCCCTGGTGGGCGCCGATCGGCTGGTCCCAGACGGTGCGGGTGCGGGCGTAGCCGACGGCGGTGTCGAGGGCGTAGCGGGCGATGCCGAGGGTGAAGGCGGCGGTCATGATGCGTTCGGGGTTGAGGCCGGCGAACAGTTGCAGCAGCCCGGCGTCCTCGTCGCCGACCAGGGCGTCGGCGGGCAGCCGGACGTCGTCCAGGAAGACCTGGAACTGCTGTTCCGGGGCGGTGAGTTCCATCGGGATGGGGCGGTACTCGAAGCCGGGGGTGTCGCGCGGGACGACGAACAGGGCGGGCTTGAGCCTGCCGGTCCGGGCGTCCTCGGTGCGGCCGACGAACAGCACGGCGTCGGCGTGGTCGATGCCGGAGACGAACACCTTGCGGCCGCTGAGCAGCCAGTCCTGGCCGTCGCGCCGGGCGACGGTGCCGATCCGGTGCGAGTTGGAGCCGGCGTCGGGTTCGGTGATGCCGAAGGCCATCACCTTGCTGCCGTCGGCGAGGCCGGGCAGCCAGTGCCGCTTCTGCTCCTCGGTGCCGAACCGGGCGATCACGGTGCCGCAGATCGCGGGCGACACGATCAGCATCAGCAGCGGGCAGCCGGATGCGCCCAACTCCTCCAGCACGATGGCCAGTTCGCTGATTCCGGCACCTCCGCCGCCGTACTCGGCGGGCAGGTTGACGCCGAGGTAGCCCAACGTGGCGGCCTCGGACCAGAGTTCCTCGACGGGGCGGTGCTCGCGGGCCTTGCGCTGGAAGTACGCGCGGCCGTAGCGGCGGCCGAGTGCGGCGACGGCTTCGCGCAGCGCGCGCCGGTCCTCGGACTCGATCAGCGGGGAGGCGGGCAGGACGGAGTGGCGCGGTGCGGACATCGTGGGTCCTTCCGGGCTGGGGGCGGTAGGTGTGTCAGGGGGCGGTGACCACGGCGAGCACGGTGCCGGTCTCGACCTGTTGGCCCACCGTGACGGGGAGTTCGGCGAGGGTGCCGTCGGCGGGGGCGGTGACCTGGTGTTCCATCTTCATCGCCTCCAGCCAGAGCAGCGGCTGGCCGGCGGTGACGGGCCGGCCGGCTTCGGCGGCGATCCGCACGACCGTGCCGGGCATCGGGGCGAGCAGCGTGCCGGGGGCCAACTGGCCTGCGGGGTCCGGGAACCGGTCGAGCACGGTGAGGGTGTGGTGCTCGGTCGGGGCGTCCACGTGGACCTGGTCGCCGTGCCGGGCGATCCGGTAGCGGCGGCGCAGTCGGCCGACCGCGAGGTCGACCGACTCCGGTGTGCTGCCGAGGAGTTGGACCTCGGGGTGGTCCTCGGCGCGCAGCCCGTCGCGGGTGAGCCGGTAGCGGACGTCGAGTTCGGTGCCGTCGGCGGCGCGGTAGCGCTTGTGCTGCGGCTGGGAGGGCAGGTTGCGCCAGCCGGACGGGGCGACCGGCCAGGCGTGTGCGGCGGCGTCGGCGAGGGCGGCGGCGAGGGCGGCCAGGGGGGCGGACTTGCCGTCCTGGCCGAGGAGTTGGTCGGCGTGTTCGGTGAGGAAGGCGGTGTGCACGGCGCCGTCCAGGAAGGCGGGGTGGCGCAGTGCGCGGACCAGCAGCTCGCGGTTGGTGGCGGGGCCGTGCAGGCGGGTGCGGGCGAGGGCGTCGGCGAGGCGGCGGGCGGCGGCGCCGCGGGTGGGGGCCCAGGCGATCACCTTGGCGAGCATGGCGTCGTAGTGGACGGTGATCCGGTCGGCGCGCTCCTCGCCGGTGCTGGTGCCGATGCCGGCGTCCAGGCGCAGCCCGGCGGGGGCCGGGTGGGGGCCGAACTCGACGTCCACGCCGGGGACTTCGAGCAGGTGGACGGTGCCGGTGGCGGGCTGCCAGTCGCGGGCCGGGTCCTCGGCGTACAGCCGGGCCTCGATGGCGCAGCCCTGCGCGGGGGGCGGGGCGGCGGGGAGCTTCTCGCCTTCGGCGACGGCGAGTTGGAGGGCGACCAGGTCGAGGCCGGTGACGGCTTCGGTGACGGGGTGTTCGACCTGGAGGCGGGTGTTCATCTCCAGGAAGGCGAGCCGGCCGTCGGGGGCGAGCAGGAATTCGGCGGTGCCGGCGCCGCGGTAGCCGATGGCGCGGGCGGCGGCGGTGGCGGCGGCGTGCAGGCGGGTGCGCAGGTCGGGGTCGAGGCCGGGCGCGGGGGCTTCTTCGATCACCTTCTGGTGGCGGCGCTGCAGTGAGCAGTCGCGGTCGCCGACGGCCCACACGGTGCCGTGCGCGTCGGCGAGCAGCTGGACCTCCAGGTGGCGGCCGGTGGGCAGGTAGGGCTCGCAGAACACCTCGTCGTCGCCGAACGCGGACGCGGCCTCGGCGCGGGCGGCGGCCAGCGCGTCGGGCAGTTCGGCGAGGGTGCGCACCACCCGCATGCCGCGTCCGCCGCCGCCGGCCGCGGCCTTGACCAGCAGCGGCAGGTCGGCCTCGGTGGGTGAGGGGCCGACGGTGAGCACGGGGACGCCGGCGGCGGCCATCAGGCGTTTGGCGGCGGTCTTGGAGCCCATGGCGGCGATCGCGGCGGGCGGCGGGCCGATCCAGGTCAGTCCGGCGTCCTGCACGGCGCGGGCGAAGTCGGCGTTCTCGGAGAGGAATCCGTAGCCGGGGTGGACGGCGTCGGCGCCCGCGTCGAGGGCGGCGCGGATCAGCAGGTCGGCGCGCAGGTAGGTGTCGGCGGGCGCGGCGCCGGGCAGCCGGACGGCGGTGTCGGCCTCCTGGACGTGGCGGGCGTCGGCGTCCGGGTCGGCGTACACGGCGACGGTGGCGATGCCGAGGGTGCGGCAGGTGCGGAGGATCCGGCGGGCGATCTCGCCGCGGTTGGCCACCAGCAGGGAGGTGATCATCCGTCAGTTCTCTTTCCTGGAGGGGAGGTTGGTGGCCTACATGCGGAAGACGCCGAAGCCGCGGGCGCCCTCGACCGGTCCGCTGTGGATCGCGGAGAGGCAGATGCCGAGCACGGTCCGGGTGTCGCGCGGGTCGATCACCCCGTCGTCGTAGAGCCGGCCGGAGAGGAACGCGGGCAGCGACTCGGATTCGATCTGCTGCTCGACCATGGCGCGGAGGGCGGCGTCGGCGTCCTCGTCGTAGGGCCGGCCCTTGGCGACGGCGGACTGGCGGGCCACGATCGAGAGCACGCCGGCGAGTTGCTGCGGCCCCATCACGGCGGACTTGGCGCTGGGCCAGGCGAACAGGAAGCGCGGGTCGTAGGCGCGTCCGCACATGCCGTAGTGCCCGGCGCCGTAGGAGGCGCCCATCAGGACGGAGATGTGCGGGACGGTGCTGTTCGACACCGCGTTGATCATCATCGCGCCGTGTTTGATGATGCCGCCCTGCTCGTAGTCCCGGCCGACCATGTAGCCGGTGGTGTTGTGCAGGAACAGCAGCGGCCGGTCGCGCTGGTTGGCGAGTTGGATGAACTGGGCGGCCTTCTGCGACTCCTGGCTGAACAGCACGCCCTGCGCGTTGGCCAGGATGCCGACCGGGTGGCCGTGGACGGTGGCCCAGCCGGTGGCCAGGCTGCTGCCGTACAGCGGCTTGAACTCGTCGAAGTCGGAGCCGTCGACGATCCGGGCGATCACCTCGCGCGGGTCGAACGGCGCTTTCAGGTCGCCGGGGACGATGCCCAGCAGCTCGTCCTCCGGGTACTTCGGCGGCTCGCCGCGACCGGCCCGCGGGGGGCCGGACTTGCGCCAGTGCAGCCGGTGGACGGCGCGGCGGGCCAGGCGCAGCGCGTCGGGTTCGTCGAGGGCGAGCTGGTCGGCCAGGCCGGAGGTGCGGGCGTGCATCTCGGCGCCGCCGAGGGACTCGTCGTCGGCCTCCTCGCCGGTGGCCATCTTGACCAGCGGCGGGCCGCCGAGGAAGACCTTGGCGCGTTCCTTGACCATGATGACGTGGTCGGACATGCCGGGCACGTACGCGCCGCCCGCCGTGGAGTTGCCGAACACCACGGCCACGGTGGGGATGCCGGCGGCGGAGAGCCGGGTGAGGTCGCGGAACAGCGCGCCGCCCGGGATGAAGATCTCCTTCTGGCTGGGCAGGTCGGCGCCGCCGGACTCCACCAGGTTGACCAGCGGGAGGCGGTTGCGCAGCGCGATCTCGTTGGCCCGCAGGGCCTTGCGCAGCGTCCACGGGTTGGACGAACCGCCGCGCACGGTGGGGTCGTTGGCGGTGATCACGCACTCGGTGCCCTCGATCACGCCGATGCCGGTGACCAGCGACGCGCCGACCGGGTGGTCGCTGCCCCAGGCGGCCAGCGGCGACAGCTCCAGGAACGGCGAGTCCTGGTCGATCAGCAGCTCGATCCGTTCGCGGGCCAGGAGTTTGCCCCGACCGCGGTGCCGCTCCACGTAGGTGGGGCCGCCGCCGGCCAGCGCCTTGGCATGCTCGGCGTCGAGGGCGGCGAGCTTCTCCAGCATGGCGGCGCGGTGGGCGGTGTACCCGGCCGCGCCGGTGTCCAGCCGGGTGGGCAGTACGGTCACAGCAGTGCCTCCGGGATGTCGAGGTGCCGGGAGCGCAGCCACTCCCCCAGTGCTTTGGCCTGCGGGTCGAACCGGGCCTGGGCGGCGACTCCTTCGCCGAGCAGTCCGCGGACGGTGAAGTTCACCGCGCGCAGGTTCGGGAGCAGGTGCCGCTCGATGGTCAACTGCGCGGTCTCCGGGAGGAGTTCGCGGAGCCTTTCGGTGGTGAGGGTGTGCGCGAGCCAGCGCCAGCCGGCGTCGCTGCGGGCCCACACGCCGAGGTTGGCGTCGCCGCCCTTGTCGCCGCTGCGGGCGCCGGCCACCCGTCCGAGCGGGGCGCGGCGGGTCGGGCCCGCTTCGGGCGGCGGCGGCAACTGCAGCTGCTCCGAAGGGAGTTGGACGCCCTGCCGGGGCTCGGCGGGGACGGTGACGCGTGCGCCGCCGGGCAGGTGCGCGAGGTGCTCGACCTCTTTGGCGTCCAACTCCCTTGCCTCGAACACCCCGTAGGGTGCGGCCGGGGCGGGCGGCGCGGTCAGGTGGAAGCCCGGGTAGCCGGCCAGGCCGAGTTCGACGGCGGCGGCGGTGAGGGCGCGTCCGACCTTGGCCTCCTGCGGGTCGCGGGCGGTGAGGCGCAGCAGGGCGCTGGCGCGTTCCTCGGTGTCGGCGTCGGGGTGGTCGGTGCGGGCGAGCGTCCAGCGGAGCTCGGCGGGCGGGTCGGTCAGCGCACGCGTCAACTGCCGTTGCACGAGGGCCGCTTTGGCCTCGATGTCGAGTCCGGTGAGGACGAACACCAGCTCGTTGCGGTAGCCGCCGAGCCGGTTCAGGCCGACCTTGAGGGTGGCCGGCGGGCTCTCGCCGCGCACTCCGTCGATCCGCACCCGGTCGGGCCCGTCCGGGGTGAGCGTCACGGTGTCCAGGCGGGCGGTGACGTCGGGGCCGAGGTAGCGCGGTCCGCCTGTCTCGTACAGGAGTTGGGCGGTGACGGTCTCCACGGTCACCGCGCCGCCGGTGCCCGGGTGCTTGGTGATCACGCTGCTGCCGTCGGCGTGCAGTTCGGCGAGCGGGAAGCCGGGGTGGTCGAGGTGCTGCCCGTGTTCGGCGAAGAACGCGTAGTTGCCGCCGGTGGCCTGCGCGCCGCACTCCAGCACGTGTCCGGCCACCACCGCGCCGGCCAGGGCGTCCAGGTCGGCGGGGGTCCATCCGTAGTGCGCGATGCCCGGCCCCGCCACCAGCGCGGCGTCGGTGACCCGCCCGGTGACCACCACGTCCGCGCCGGCCCGCAGGCACTCGGCGATGCCGAACGCGCCCAGGTAGGCGTTGGCGGCCAGCAGCGGGCGGTGCGGGTCGTCGCCCGTCCAGCCGAACTCGGCGGCGCGGGGCAGCAGTTCGTCGCCGCCGACGTGGCCGATGCGGGCCCGGACGCCGTGCCGGTCGGCGAGTTCGCCGAGTGCCTCCGCGAGCCGGGCCGGGTTGAGGCCGCCCGCGTTGACGACGATCCGCACGCCGCGGTCGATCGCCTCCGCGAGGCAGTCCTCGGCCTGCCGCAGGAACGTCCGCGCGTAGCCGAGGCGCGGGTCGCGCAGCCGGTCGCGGGCCAGGATCAGCATGGTCAGCTCGGCCAGGTAGTCGCCGGTGAGGACGTCCAGCGGGCCGCCGGTCAGCATCTCCCGGAACGCGCCGAACCTGTCCCCGTAGAACCCCGAGGCATTCCCGATCCGCAGCACCGCGCACCTCCTCGACTCCCGTTCGACGGACGGCCGTTCGCCCCGCTCGGCGAACGCTCCGTCCTGTGGTCGCGACCGAGCGTGGCACTGCGCCGCCGACAAATCAAGCACGCGTGCTTGTTTTCTGCCGCGGTGGCAGCCCGATGAAGCGGTGTGTCGGACACCGGCCACCCGTATTCGGCCAGGCCCGGCCCGGGCTCGCGGGGGTGCTGGCCCCGGGAGCCGGGTGTGCCGTACCGTCCACCGCGTGGCAAGGACGTTGCGGATGGCGGTCGCGCAGAGCACGGTGCCGGAGGATCCCACCGATCGAGGAGCGCTGCGGGCGGCCGGCCTGGAGATCCGGGCCCTGATGGCCGAGGCCGCCGGAGCGGGTGTCCGGCTGGTGCAGTTCCCGGAGGGGGCGATCACCTACCCGAGCAAGCACGTGATGGCGGCCGATCCGGCCGGCGACCTGGTACCGGCCGACTGGAGCCGCGCCGCATGGGACGTCCTGCGGGAGGAAGCGGAGTCGATCGCCGCGCTGGCCGGGAGGCTCGGCCTGTGGACGGTGTTCGGATCGATCCACCCGCTCACGCCGCCGAACCGGCCCCACAACAGCCTCTACATCGTCTCCGACCGCGGCCGGCTGGTCGGACGGTACGACAAGCGGTACCTGTCGCACACCGAGGTCTCCTTCCTCTACTCCCCGGGACAGCAGCCGCTCGTCGTCGAGGTGGACGGCATCCGGTTCGGCTTCGCGCTGTGCATCGAGGCCAACTTCCCGGAGGTGTTCGCCGAGTACGAGCGCCTGGACGTCGACTGCGTCCTGTTGTCGGTGATGGTCGACGACGCGCCCCGGGCCCGCGTCGCCCAGGCCTACGGAACTCTCCACAACTACTGGCTCGGCTACTCCCTCCCGGCCCAGTTCAGCACCACCGTGCCCGCCGGGATCGTGGCGCCCGGCGGACGATGGCTGGCACGCTGCCCCGCAGACGGGCGTCCCGCCCTGGCGATCGCCGACCTCGACCTCGACTCGCCGGACGAGGACATCACCATGGCCGTTCGCCACGCCCGCCCGTGGCGCCGCACGGCCCGAGCCGGACTCTACGACGGGCGATTCCCGGTCGGCGACGCCCGCAGCGACACCCGCACGGCATTCTGAGACCCGCCACCACCGCCGCGCCAGGGCTCCGCGTCCTGAGGCGGGGGTACCGCCCGCCGGCCATGGCGTCCCGCCACCGTCAACGGAGATTGACGAGGCAGCGGCGACGCGCGGGGAGATCCGCCCGCTCCCGGACGGCCTCGGGCATGCTGAGCCTGGCGCCCGACCAGCCCTTCCCTGCCCCGCCCCGAGGAGAGACCATGTCGTACATCCCTGCCGACCTGCGGTACGCCCAGTCCCACGAGTGGGCGCGCCCGGAGGCCGACGGCACGGTGACGGTCGGGATCAGCGACCACGCCCAACGGGCCCTCGGGGACGTGGTGTTCGTCGAGCTGCCTGAGGTCGGCAAGGTCTTCGCGGCCGGTGACGCCGCCGGGGTGGTCGAGTCGGTCAAGGCCGCGTCGGACATCTACTCGCCCGTCGGCGGCAAGGTGACCGCCGTCAACCAGGACCTGGCCGACGAGCCGGAGCTGCTCAACGAGGACCCCTACGACGCCTGGATCTTCAAGCTCCAGCCGTCGAACAAGTCCGACCTGGACGAACTGCTGGACGCAGACCGCTACAAGGCCGCCATCGGCGAGTGAGCCGGCGGCTCCCCGCCGCCGCCGAGGTCCGGCGGGACGAGCGAGTACAGGACGAGATCGACCCGGCCGGCGTGCACGAAGCCCGCGTTGCGCAGCACGCCCTCCTCGCGCAGGCCGGCCCGCAGGGCGACCCGCCGGGAGGCGGTGTTCCCGGTGGCGGCCCGGAGTTCCATCCGCTGGAAGGCGCGGTCCGTCAGCACCCACGCGCCCACCGCCCGGGTGGCCTCGGCGGCGACGCCGCGCCCCCGCGCCCAGGGCGCGACCCAGTAGCCGACCTCGCTCACCCGGGCCCGCCAGTCGGTCTTCTTCAGCCCGACGGTGCCCAGCAGGCGGCCGCCCGCCCGGTCCGCGACCGCGAAGTGCACGCCGTCACCGGACTCGCGCAGGGCGTGCGCGACGTCGGTGCACCAGGCCGTCGCGACCTCGCGGGTGTAGGGCCGCGGCAGTGGGAGCCAGCGCTGGGTGAGCTCGTCCGCGCAGCCCGCCCGGGTGTCCTCGATGTCGGCGGCGGTGAACGGACGGAGCGTCAGCCGCGAGGTGTGCAGCACCGTCACGGGGAAGGTCCCCGGCATGGTCCGTCTCCGTTCGACTCGTGGTGGCGGCGCCGACGGTAGCAGGCCGCGGTGCACCGGCCCGGCCGTCAGCGGCGGTTGAGAGGATGCCGGCATGGAATTCGACGATCATGCCGAGCTGCGCCGCGTCTGCACCGAACGGCTCGGGGCGGAGGCCGGCCCGCAGTTCGCCGCACTGGCCCGGCGGGGCTTCCGGCTCGATCCGGCGACGGGCGACGCCCCGGCCACCGGGCGGTGCCGGCTCGGCGGCCCGGCGCTGCTCGACCCGGGCACGCCCTGGCCGGAGCTCGACGGCGTCCCGCTGTCGCTGCTCGCCGTCCTCGACACCGATGCCCTGGCGCCCTGGCTCGGCGGCGAACTGCCCGTCCGGCCGGGCCTGTTGAACTTCTTCCAGCTCGACCCGGACGTCCCGTACGAGGAGTACGCGAAGCTCGACACCTCCAGCCCGCTGATGTACCGGGTGCTCCCCGCCGACCCCGCCCGCGCGGTGGAGACGCCCGCGCCCGCACCGGCGAACCGCTACCCGGCCCGGGCCGTCCGCGCGGTCGGGACGGTGATGCTCCCCGACTGCTGGGACGTCGAGGACCACGACGTCGACTTCGACCGGGACGCGCACTGGGGCGCTACCGAGCTCGTCCTCCTCGCGCTGGACGGCTACGACGGCAACACCGCCGACCAGCACCGCGCCTTCGGCTGGCCGGACACCTCGCACACCTCCGCGGTGACCGCCCGCGACGCCGACGGCCCCGCCGTCCACCTGCTCCAACTCTCCGGCGACGCCGAACTCGGCTGGGGCTGGGGCGACGCGGGCACCCTGTACTTCACCATCCCGGCGGCAGCCTTCGCGGCGGGCGACTTCTCCCGGGCCGGCGCGGAGGGGCACTGCTGCTGAGCGCTCGCGGGGCGCTGCGACACCGGCGGCTGCTCCCCGGCCTCGGGAATTCACGCTGCCGGACCGGCGGCCGGGTGGGGTAGGTTCGGCCGATGACCACCGATCCGGCGACGGCCGTGCCCAACGTCCGCGACTACGACCCCACTTGGCCCGAACGGGGACGTGCCCTGGCCGACGGGCTCCGCTCGGCGCTCGCCCCGCTGCCGCTGCACGTCGAGCACATCGGCAGCACGGCGATCCCCCGCATGCCCGCGAAGCCGGTCTTCGACCTGCAGATCACCGTCACGGACCTGTCCGAGGCCGAGGCCGCGTTCGACGGCCCGCTGGCCGACCTGGGGTTCCGCCGCTCGCCGTACCGGTACGACCACGTCCCGGCGGGCCTCGACGACGACCGCGAGCGGTGGACGAAGCGGCTGTGGACCCGGCGCGGGCAGACGGCACCGGACTGCCACCTGCACGTCCGGCTGCTCGGGTCGCCGAACGAGCGGCTGGCGCTGCTGTTCCGCGACTGGTTCCGGGCCCACCCCGAGGCGGTGCCCGCGTACGGCCGGTTCAAGACCGTGCTCGCCGGGGCCGTCCGCGACCTCGACACCTACTCCGACGTCAAGGACCCCGTGGTCGACCTCGTCATCGTCCTCGCCGAGACCTGGGCCACGGCCACCGCCTGGACGCCGCACGCCGGGAGCGACTGACCGGATCAGTCGAGGCAGAACTCGTTGCCCTCGACGTCCTGCATGTTCTGGCAGGACTCGTTCTGCTCGTCCGCCAGCAGCAGCCGGCCGCGCGTCGCCCCGAGAGCCTCCAGCCGGCTGGCCTCGGCCTCCAGCACAGCGAGGCGTTCGGCGCCGACCAGGCCGGTGCCGACACGGACGTCGAGGTGGACGCGGTTCTTGACGACCTTCCCCTCAGGCACCCGCTGGAAGTACAGCCGCGGCCCGACACCCTCCGGGTCACTGGCCGCGAACCAGAAACCGCGCTCCGCCTCCGGCAGCGACTCCTGGTACGCCTCCCAGCTGTCGAACCCCTCCGGCACCTGCGGGGGCACATACCCAAGCGCCTCGCACCAGAAGCGCCCGACGCGCTCCGGCTCGGCACAGTCGAACGTGATCTGAACCTTCTTGACCGATGGCATCGCGCCACCCTAGCAGGATCGATCATGCCCACGATCCCCACCCGAGACCGCCCGGTCGACAACGAATCGGCCCCGTCCCGGGAGGTCACACCAACGTCCACAGAATGCACCGGTCCGAGCAGCGGCAACTCCCCGGCAGACAGGCCCTCAGCCCCTGGGGGGCCGGGAAGGCCAGGGACACGGAGGCCGATCACGCCGACCGGTTGACGACGAATCGGCTCCGACCCGGGAGGTCGCACCACCGGCCCGCCGGTGGGCATGGACTCGGCCGACCCGGGCATCGCTCGCCGGAACCCACGCGGGGTCACGCGGGGTCACGCCAACCGCTCCCGCGACAGGGGATGTCAGTAAGGCGCACCGGTCCGAGCCGGGGCAACTCGCCGGCGGGCAGGCACGCAGCCCCCGGGCGTGCCGGGGGCCGGGGACACGGAGGCTGCCCGAGCCGACCAGTTGACGGCGAATCGGCCCCGGCCGGGGAGGTCACGCCGACGACTCGCACGCCACCGGCCTGCCGGCGGCGGCGAGGGCGGGCGACGATTCGGCGGGCCCGAGCGTCGGACGCCGGAGCCCACACGGAGCCACGCGCGGTCACGCCAACCGCTCCCGCGACAGGGGAGGTCAGAAAGGCGCACCTGCCCGGGCCGGGGGGCCAGGAACCCGGAGGCGCGTCACGCCAGTCCCTCGCGAGGCACACCGGTCCTCGCCCCCCGCAACCCGCCGCTCGGGGTCGGGCGAGAGCCGGCCACCCCGCCGGCGGGCCAAGGCCTCACGCCGGAGCCGGGGAAGCGTGAAGGCGCAGGCGGCAGCCGGGCCCTGGCACCCACGGCCCGCAAGGTGCGCCGCCGGCCCGCCGGTGGCGGTGCGGGCGCGTCGCAGTCGGTACGCGACGAACTGGCGAGCCAGAGCCTCATCTCGCACCCAGCACGCCGGGCCGGACAGTGTGTCGGTGGGGCGTGGGAGGCTCCCGCGCATGGGTGTGATGTTCGGGTACTTCGCCGCTGCTGATGACGACGACGCGCTGGGTGCGGTCGTCCGGGACGACGACGAGCCTTTCGGGGCGGGATACGACGGGACGGTGGTGAAGGGGATCGATCCGGTCGTGGTGCTCGGGCCCGCCGAGGAGTGGGTGACGGGCCGGTCGGGCGCGGAGCTGCGGGCGGACCGGCGGCGCGCAGCGCTGGTCGGTACGACCGAGGACGGCGAGGCCGTGGTGCTGACCCTCTCGGCCGTCTTCCGCGATGCGCTGGCGCGCCTCGACGATGCCACCTCCCGCGAGATCGCTGAGCGCTGGGCGACGACCGACGAGGTGTCCGAGTACCTGGCCGGTCCGGGCGAACTCGGCGACTTCCTGCGGGACTTGGCTGCGCTCGCCCGCCGGGCCGCGGCCCGCGGAGCCGGGCTGTACTGCTGGGTGTGCCCGTGACGGCGCGCGGTAGGGTCGGCGGCGTGACGATCGAAGCGGTGTTGCGCGGCACGGTCGCCCTGCCGGGCGGGTGGGATCTGGTGGACGGGCTCGGGTTCGAGCGGCGCGGCAGCTCGCGCCGGGCCGTGCTGCGGGACGGGGCACGGCTGTCCCTCCACGACCTGGACACGATGTTCGACGGGCAGCCGGCCGCGACGTTCCCGCTGCCGTGGCCGGGCTGGTCGAACGGCGTGCATTCGGTGAGCCCGGACGGCTCGTTCGCCGCCTTCGCGGGGCAGCGCGCGGTGCGGGCCGTGAACGGCGACGGCACGACCCGCTGGGAGTACCGGCACGCTTGCTGGGGCCCGCTGGTGGGCCATCCGCACAGCGGGGACGAGCAGCAGGTGTGCGTGGGTTCCGAGCACGGCTCCTGCTGGGTCTCGGACGACGGCCGCACGGTGTGGGCGCACGTCCCGGCGGACGACTCCGCCGAGGCGTGGGTGGTGCTGGACGCCGTCGACGGCCGGGAGCTGGCCCGCCTGCCGCTCGGGTCCTGCGCGTCCGGCTCGCACCACCGCTCGCACCCGGCGACCGGCCACGTCGGTCTGTGCGTCGGCATGGGCCAGGACGGCGTCGGCCTGTACTGGGCTCGCTGGGACGGCGAGCGCCTGCGCGACGTGCGGCTGGACGACGACGCCGAGCGCATCCTCACCGACGTCCACCCGCAGCGGCCCGCGTACCTGACGGTGGACCACGGCGGTTGGGACGTCCAGCTGCACGACCTGGACGGCACGCTGCTCGCCGAGGGGGCGGCTCCGCCCGCCGCCGACCCGGACGACCCGCCGTGCTGGGACTGGCAGTGCGGCTTCGTCGACGCGCACACCGTCCTCGCGTCCACCCTGGACGCCGACGACGAGGACGGCGCGCACTGGCTGCTGGACGCCGCCACCCTCGCCCCGCAGCACCGCGTCGCCTACCCGGACGGGTACTCCCCCGGCTACGCCCGGCCGCTCGGCGACGGCACCTGGCTGACCTTCGACGCCCCGACCGGGCTGCTGCGCCGCTGGTCGGCGACGCCCGCCGGATAGCCGAGCCCCGCGCCCGGGAGTCGGACGGGGGTCAGAGCAGCCAGAGGCCGAAGCCGGCGACCAGGATGCCGGCGGCGATCAGCAGCGGGCCCAGCAGGTGGTCGCGGGGCCGGTCGGCGCCGGGGCGGATGCGGACGGTGGAGGCCAGGCCGGTGCCGGCGAGCAGGACGCCGAGCGGGGTCAGGACCACCCACAGTGCGACTGTGTGGCCGGAGATCATCGGGTCGTCGGCATCGCGGCGGGTCGGGGGCGCTCGCCGGGCGCGGACGGTTCGTGGGGTGCGGCCATGGTGGGTCCTCCTGCGGTTGTCCGCACGACGCTACCTTCGCCCGCAACAAGACTCCGCCACGGATTGGCAAAGCCTTCACCGCGTCCGGCCGGACCCCGTCCCGGCGAGGGTTTTTGACGGGCCGTCAGCTTCGGGACGCGGCGCGACCGGCGGCGACGGCCCCTCCCGCGGCTCCCAGCGAACGTCCAGCAAACTCCCGGGCGGCTCGGAGGGGGGTTCCGCGGTGGTTGCGCGGGCGGTGCGGAGGATGCGCCGAGGGCGCGGCGGCCGTGCGGAGGTCTCGCACGGGAAGGGCCCCGGTCCGGCGCCATCCGGCCGGACCGGGGCCCGGGCCCCGCGGGGTCAGCCGACCGGGACGGAGGGCGGCGCCACGGCGACGGCGGCGGCCTGCTCCTTCGCGGCGCGGGCCGCGGCCCGGCGGGCGACGAAACGGTTGACCAGGGTGACCAGCACCCAGGCGTAGGCCCAGCCGACCAGCACGTCGATGATGAAGTGCTCGCCGCCGTAGACCAGCGTGAAGCCCATCGCCAGCGGGTATGCGGCGAGCAGCACCCGCAGGGCGCGGCCGGCCCGGGGCCAGAACACCAGGGCGATCATCATCGGGTAGGCGGAGTGCAGCGAGGGCATCGCCGCCACGTCGTTGGCGAACCGGCTGCCGTTCTCGAAGATGGTGCCGGCCCGGTGCAGGCCGCTGTTCTCCAGCACGGCGTTCACTATCCGGTCGACGGCCGGCAGGTGGTTCTCGATCGCGGCCAGCCACGGCGGGTCGGCCGGGTACAGCACGTAGGTGAGGAAGCCGGCGAAGGTGATGGCCAGGTAGCAGGCGAGGAAGTGCCGGAACCGGGCGTGGTTGCGCTTCCACAGCACGGCGAGGATCCCGAACACCGCGAAGAAGTGCGACATGTAGACGACGACGATCGCGTAGTCGTACCACTGCGGCTGCCCGGGGTGGTAGAGCAGGTCCTGCAGCCGCACCGTCCAGGTCTCACCGAGTCCGAGCACCTCGTCGAAGGCGATCTGCGGCGCGTAGTGCGGCCGCCAGGGCGTGTGCGCCCCGTAGCCTCTGAGCAGCGAGTACACCCAGACCACGGCCATCACCGGCACCCAGTCGCGCAGCACGTACAGCCAGCCCTTGCGGCCGCCGCTGTGCACGGACGCGGCGACCAGCGCGGCGATCAGCCAGAGGAAGACCACGTCGTTGGCGTAGGGCAGGCCGTAGACCGCGAGGTAGCTCGAAAAGGCGAGGGCGAACAGCGGCCAGGCAAGGTGCCGCAGGCGCAGTCTGGCCAGCAGTTGGGCCACCAGCGAGCGCGATCGGGCTGCCAGGTGGGACGAGTCGATCATGCGTCACGAAGCTAGCAAGCCCGTCTTGGAGAAACCTCGTGCCGCGCGCCCCGGCTCCCAGTGAATTCCCAGACGGCACACGGACGGGCCACCGGCTGTTATCACCCGTTCGGGGGTATCCGGTGGGCGCGGGCCGGTTCAGTCGAGCCGGGTGGAGCCGCCGATCGCGATCCGGGCGTAGCGGGTGTCCTTCTCGCCGCCGAGCCAGCCGTCGAAGTTGGCCATGCCGATCTCGCTGAGGTTGGCGTCGTGGATCGGGAAGGTGCGCTCCGGGCGGACGGCGCGGACCAGTTCCAGCGCGCCGCGCAGCGTCAGCCACGGCCCCGAGGCGGGCAGCAGCAGGGCGCGCAGGTCCTCGTCCGGCCGGTCCAGGGAGTCTCCGGGGTGGTAGACGCCCTCGACCAGGTAGCCGAGGTTCTGGCAGTCCGGATGGTTGTCGATCACCTGGGCGTGCCGGCCGCCGACGGCCCGGACCGCGAAGCCGCCCGCCTCGAACCGCTCGCCGGTCTCCACCACGCCGACGCCGCCGCCGAGTTGGGCCGCGACGTCCTGCGGCGCGAACACCTCCAGGGCCGGGTCGGCCGCCCGGGCCGCGGCCAGCAGGTCGCGGTCCACGTGGTCGTCGTGGCCGTGGGTGATCAGCACGGCGCGGACCCCCGCGAACGCCTCCGGCGCCGTCCAGCAGCCGGGGTCGATCAGCACGGACTTCTCGCCGTCCTCGATGCGGACGCAGGCATGGGTGTACTTGGTCAGCAGCATCCGGCCAAGCTACCGCCCCACCCCGCGCCGCCGCCTCCCGTTTTCCGCACGGCACGGCGGGGCGGACAAGGCCCCTGATGCATCATCAGGGGCCGTGCCGCAATGGCTAGTTGGCGGCCTGATCGCGCAGGCGCTTCTTGTCCGGCTTGCCGACGGGCGTCAGCGGGATCTCGTCGACCAGGTGCAGCGCCTCGGGGGCGTAGATCCGGCCCTTGTGCTCGGTGACGAAGGCCCGCAGCTCGTCCAGGTGCGGCTGCTCGCCCCGGGCGGGGACGACGGCGACGTGCACGTGCTCGATCTCCTGCTCGTCGCGGACGCCGAAGACGGCGCAGCGCGCCACCGTCGGGTGGCTGACCAGCAGGTCCTCCACCTCGGACGGGTAGACGTGCCCGCCGACCACGATGATCAGGTCCTTGGCCCGGTCGGAGAGGTAGAGGTAGCCGTCCTCGTCGAAGTAGCCGACGTCGCCGGTGTTCAGCCAGCCGCCCTGCAGCACCTGGGCGGTGAGCTCGGGCTGCTTCCAGTAGCCGGCCATCAGGAACGCGGAGCGCACGTGGATCTCGCCCTGTTCGCCGGTGGGCAGGTCGGCGCCGTCGAGTCCGCGGATCGCCACCTCGACGAACGGGAAGGGGCGGCCGACCGGGACGTGCCCGCCGGTGTCGATCCGCTCGTGCTCCGGCGGCGTCAGCATGGAGATCATCTGCGCCTCGGACATCCCGTAGACGCCGACCAGCACCGGCCCGAACACCTTGATCGCCTCGCGGAGCCGGTTCGCCGACGCGGCGCTGCCGCCGTAGATGATCTGCCGGAGGCTGGACAGGTCGGTGCGGTCGATCGCCGGGTGGTCGAGGAGCTGGTGGAGCAGCGCGGGCAGCACCCAGAACTCGGTGATGCGCTCGCGCTCGATCGCCGCCAGGACGGCGCCGGGCTCGAAGGCGCGCAGCAGGACGACCGTGCCGCCGTGGTACAGCACCAGGTCGGACAGCACCCCGGCGAGGTGGGCCAGCGGGGTGGCGGCGAGCAGGCGCGGCACGCCGCTGTGGCTGCCGACGGGCGTGTCGAACGTCGCCCGGTAGGGCCCGTGCAGGGAGAGGATGCCCTTCGGGATGCCGGTGGTGCCGCCGGTGTGGCGGATGCCGAGATCGTCCTCGGGCCCGATCCGGACGTCCGGCGGTTCGGCGGGGCGGTGGGCGGCGGCGGCGATCACGTCCTCGCCGAGGGCGGCCGGCCCGGGGCCGAGGGTGAGGACCGTCGGCACGTCGACCAGCGCGACCAACTCCGGTGCGTCGGCGTAGCGTTCGGCGTCCACCAGCAGCACCGAGGTGTCCACGCTGGAGGTGATCTCGGCCAGGATCGGGGCGCTCATGCCGTCGTACAGGTTCACCACCCGCGCGCCGGCGATCCCCGCCGCGTAGCGGGCGCTCAGCGCCTCGGGGGTGTTGCCGGTCATCAGGGTCACGGTGCTGCCGAGGACCACGCCCCGGGCGATCAGCTCGTGCGCCAGGCGGTAGGTGGCGGCGGCGAAATCGCCGGCCATGATCTCGGTGCCGTCGGCGGCGACGATGACCGCTCGGTCGGGGTCGGCGGCGAGGGACTGGAGGACCAGTGCGGGTCCGCTCACGAACTCCGCGTCAGGCATGGCCACTTCTTCATTGCGGTGGGCAACCATGGCCACAGGCTAACCCCGCCCGGGCGCCGGACCGCGGAGGGGCGGCCCGGAATTGGCGTGAACGCTCGGACTGCGGCGCGTTTTTGACGATCACTCAGAGAACGCGGCCAGCGCGTCGCGCAGTCGTCGCAGCCACTCCTCGACGGTGCCGGCCGCTCCCAGCTCCGCCCAGTCCGTCGGGGCGACCGCGAGCGCGTCCAGTCGCAGCCGGCCCGGGTGGCCGGCCTCGCGGGCGAGGACGCGGCGCAGCAGCGCCGGTTCGAGGGTGGCCGCGCAGGTCTCGGCGAGCAGCACCGCGTCGTACAGGTCCTTCGCCCGGGCGCGCCCTTCGGTTCCTTCGCTGTCGGCGTGAAGCCACAGCAGCTTCCAGGCGAGCGAGAGTTCCCGGCTCGCCGTCCGCACCGCCGTCGCCCCGCTGCCGTCGCCCCGCGGCACGGCCGTCAGCACGGGTGGCTCGGGCATCCGCTCGTCCCGTGCGAAGTCGACCGTCACCTCCCCCGCCGGCCGCCCGTCCTCCGTCCAGCGCACGGCGACCCGCACCCCCGGTGTCCCGTCGCCGCCCTCGCCGGTCGTGCAGCCGTACGTCCAACTCCCGTCCTCGCGCAGGGAGTCGGCGTCGATCAGCACTCCCGGGGCGGCCGCCGGGTGCCGGGCGATCAGCTCGCGCAGCACCGCCTGGGGCCCCTCGTCGTCGGCCTCGGCGTCCGGCACCCAGTGGCATCCCTCCGGCGGGAGGTGTGCCCGCAGGCCCCGGGTGTCGAACTCCTCGAACTCCCAGATCTCGTTGCCGATCGCGCCGTCGGCGGCCTCCGGCCACTGCTGGAGCACCGCCAACTCGTCCACGTACGGGTGGGGATCGGCCTGGTCGACGGGCACCAGGGTGGACGGCTGGACGATCCAGTCCAGGTCGGCGGGCTCCCGGGCCGCCTCCCCGACCCAGGCGGGCATCACCATGCTGCCCCGCAGCACCAGCGCGCCGCTCCAGGCCGAGCCGGCCAGCAGCGCCAGCAGGTGGTCGAGCACCGCCCGCCGTCCGTCTCCGTTCCTCCGCATGCGGGGGACGCTAGCGGGCGGCGCCGACACGTCCGGGCTCAGGGGCCGGCCGGGGGCCAGCTGGTGACGTCGAGTTTGACCAGGCCGAGGTCGTACGGGATGTCGGTGACGCGGAGGGCGATCACCGCGCCCCTGCTGCTGGTGAAGCAGAGGGTGGCGCCGGCGCGGATGCCTCTGGCGTCGTTGGCGGGGCGTTCGGCGGCGGTGTAGTAGCGGAAGCTCTTGATGGTGCCCGCGCGGGCGGCTTCCCGGCAGACCGCTTCGGTGAGGTCGGCGCCGACCGGGAGGACGGCGGCGAGGCGGCCGAGGACGACGGTGGGCGCGGGGTGGTCGTGCACGACGATCTCGTAGGACTCCTGCTCGGTCTCGGACAGGGCGTTCCAGTCCGCGTCGCCGACCAGGGTGGAGAGCGGCTTGTCGCTCGGGGCGTCCAGGTCGATCAGCTCGTAGCCGCCGCTGACCACGTCGAGCTGGAGGGAGACGGTGCGCGGCGCGCGCAGGCTCGGGCTCGCCTCGGCGGACGGCGCGGGCACCGGCACGGGCGAGGCGGCCGGCGGCGCGGGCGGGGACGGGGCGGGCGTGGACGGGGCGGGCACCGGCGCGGGGGCGGGTGAGGACGGGGGCCGGGGGCTGCTGACGGCGTCATGGGACTTGACGCCGATGGGCAGCGCGGTGATGATGCCGGCCGCGTTCATGGCGAGGACGGTGATGGTGGCGACCGTCCCGACGATGGAGAGCGAGAGCAGGATGGCGCGGCGGGTCGCCGGGGTGTCCGGGGCCTCCCAGGTGACGCCTTCGCGGGTGGCGTGGAAGGTCACCCGGTCCGGCGCGTGGCCCTCCTCGTGGTGCGGGCCGTCCGGGTGCTCCCCGTCGTGCGGCGGGGGCCCGGACTCGGGTGCGGTCACGGTGGCTCCAGGCGGTCAGATCTCGTTCGCCACCGTACAGTTGCCCGGCGCCGGGGCCGGGCCGGGCGGACCGGCCGCGCGGCTGCCGGGCAGCTGATCAGCGGCTTCGCTGCTGGGCGCATGCCCCGTCCCGGCACCGACGGAACTGATCCTTCCGGGGTGCGCACCGATCGAGTGAATCGCTCGTTCGAGCGAACCCGCCGCGACCCGCCGCGAACCCCGACGCGAACCCACCGCGAGCCCCGACGCGGACCGGCCGCGCGGAGGTCCGACGCCCGGTCAGCCCGCGGACTCGATGCGTTCCACGATCAGTTCGCACAGTTCGTGGGTGCGCAGCGCGTCGCCGGCGTCGAGGGTCTTACCGGCCCGCAGGGCGTCCAGGAAGTGCAGCACCACCTGTTCGATGCCGCGCTGCCGGGCGACCGGCACCCAGTCGCCGCGCCGGCGGACGGTGGGCTGGCCCTTGTGGTCGACGACCTCGGCGAGGTTGTGGACCTCGCGCTTGGAGTCGGCGCCGGACACTTCGAGGATCTCCTCGGTGGAGCCCGAGACGCGGTTCATCAGCCCGAGCGCGGTGAAGCCGTCCCCGGCCAGGGTCAGCACCACGTGCTCCACCAGCCCGTCGCGGGTCCGGGAGCGGACGTCCACGTGTTCGATCTCGCCCGGGGCGAGGAAGCGCAGGGTGTCCACCACGTGGATGAAGTCGTCGTACACGAGGGTTCGGGCCCGCTCCGGCAGGCCCTCGCGGTGCTTCTGCAGCACGATCAGGTCGCGCGGGCGCTCGGCCGCCAGCAGGTAGCCGGGCGCGTGCCGCCGGTTGAAGCCGACCATCAGCGACCGCCCGGCGCGCCGGGCCAGTTCGACCAGGCGGCGGGCGCCGTCCAGGTCGTAGGCGAGCGGCTTGTCCACGTACACGTCGACGCCCCGGGTGAGCAGCTTCTCCACGATCGGCACGTGCTGCTCGGTGGCGGCGTGCACGAACGCGGCCCGGATCCCGGAGTCGATCAGCTCGTCCAGGTCCGTGGTCCGGAACGGGATCCGGTACGCGTCGCCGAGCCGGTCCAGCTTGGCCCGGTCCCGCGTCATCAGCCGCAGCTCCAGCCCGGGCTGGGCGGCCAGCACCGGCAGGTAGGCCTTCTGCGCGATGTCGCCGAGCCCGATGACCCCGATCGGCAGTGCGGTGCGGTCGGACTCGTAATCGCTCATTCGGGTGCTCCCTGCCAGGTGGGTGACGTCCTGTTCGAACCACGGGGCAGCATATGCCAGCGCCCGCACCGCGATTCGTCTCACACCGCACGGTCGGTGTGCTGCGGGAGCAGCGCGGCGAGCTCCCGCCACGCGGGCAGCGGCAGGCCGGCCCCGTCCGGGGTGAGGACCTGGAGGCAGACGTGGTCGGCGCCCGCGTCGAAGTGCTCCTGGACGCGCCGGGCGACGGTGTCGAGTCCGCCGTGGGCGACCAGGGCGTCGGTCAGCCGGCGGGACGGGTCGGCGGGGGTCAGGTCGTCGTCGGTGAAGCCGAGGCGGCGGAGGTTGGCCTGCTGGTGGGCGGCGTAGGTGGTGTAGACGGCGACGTGGGCGGTGGCGGTTTCGCGGGCCCGGGCCGGGTCGGGGTCGAGGACGACGGCCTGTTCGACGGCCAGCAGCGCGTCGGGGCCGAGGGCGGCGCGGGCCGAGGCGGTGTGCTCGGGCGGGACGAAGTAGGTGTGGGCGCCGCGGGTGCGGGTCGCGGCGAGGCGGAGCATCGCCGGGCCGAGGGCGGCCAGCAGGCGGCGCCGGACGGGGTCGCCGGCGGGTGCGGTGACGGCCGGGCCGCCGGGCGCGGCGTCGAGTTCGTCGAGGTAGGCGCGGGTGCCGGCCAGCGGGCCCGCCGGGGTGGAGCCGGGGGTGCCGGCCACCCGGTGGCCGCCGAGGCCGAGCAGGTAGCGGCCGGGGTGGGCGTCGTCGAGGGTGCGGGTGGCGGCGGCGGTGGCCTGCGGGGTGCGTCGGCCCATGTCGGCGATGCCGGAGGCGACGGTGATCCGGCGGGTGGCGTCGAGCAGCAGCCAGGCCTGGCCGAAGCTGTCGCGGCCCTCGCCCTCGCCGAACCACAGTGCGCCGTAGCCGAGTTCGTCGATCTCGGCGGCGGCGTCGCGGACCGCCGCGGCGGGCTGCTGCTCGAACGCGAAGGTCCACAGGCCGATCCGCCCGAGCGTGCGGCGCAGCTGATCGTCGGTCATGTCCGGTCCCCCTGGCGGTGTCGACAGCAATACGGAGAGGTTCTCCGTTTCGCCTTCGGTACGATACGGAGTGGTTCTCCGTTTGACCAGCCCCACCGGGGCCCGCACCCGAGGCGAGGTGTTCGCATGGCTGCCGACCGGGCGCCGCGATCCGACGCGCAGCGCAACCGCCAGGCCCTGCTGGCCGCAGCGGAGGAGGTGTTCCGGGCGGACGGCCCCGGCGCCTCGCTCAACGAGGTGGCCCGGCGGGCGGGGGTCGGGCCGGGCACGCTGTACCGGCACTTCCCCGGACGGGCGCCGCTGCTGGCCGCCCTGGTCGCCGAACGGATCGACCGCCTCACCGCCCGCGCCGAGGAGCTGCTCGCGGCGCCCTCGCCCGGCGACGGCCTCGCCGAGTGGCTGGCGGCCTTCCTCGACCACGCCCGCGCCAATCAGGGCCTGGGCGGCGCTGCCCTCCTGGAGACCGCCGACCACCAGGCGGGCGCCGACTGCGCGACCCGGATCCGCACCGCCGCCGAAGCCCTCACCGCCCGTGCCCACCGCGCCCACGCCCTCCGCCCGGACGTCCGGGCGGACGACCTCCTCGACCTCGCCCTCGGCATCGCCCTGGCCACCACCCCCGACCCCGCCCCGACCCGCGCCCACCGCCTTCTCGCCCTGGCCCTGACTGGCATCCGCACCCCGTCCTGACGCCCCCGCGTCGGGACAGGCATCAAGCGCATCCTCCACTCGCCGAAACGGATGACCCGCCGCCGCCTCCCGTGCCATGCTGCACGGTGGCGGGCCGGGGGGCCGGCCGACTGTCGACGGGGGGCGTGGTGGGGTCGATCGGTCTCGTGTGCGCAGCGGCGGGGCTTCTCGTCGCGGGTCTGCTGCGGTGGCTGCCCGGCAGGGGGCGGACGGACGGCCTGGCGGCCGTCGAGGTGGCGGCGGTGCGCGGCGGTGCGAGGGCCGCGCTGGCCACGGCGGTCGTGGAGCTCCACGGTGCGGGGACGATCGACACCGGCCCGCACGGCCGGCTGCGGCGGGCGGCGAACGTCGGCCCGGGGCGGGACGCGACGTCGCTGCACCGGGCGGTGTGGACGGCGTTGAGCCGGGCCGTCTCCTTGGCCGACGTCGCCGTCGCTCCGACGGTGCGGCGGGCCCGGGCGGAGCTGCGCGCCGACCTGACCGCGCGCGGCCTGCGGTGCGGCCCGGCCCGGCTGGCGGCGGCCCGCCTGCTGGCACTCGCCTCGGGCGGCACGGCCGTGGCCGTCGCAGCCCTGCCGGTCGGGCTGCCCCTGGCCGTGCTCGCGCTCGTGGTCGTCCTCGCCCCGGCCCGCACGGCGGCGGGGCACCGGCTGCTGCGTGAGCTGCGCCGGCAGCACCCGCTTCCCGACGCCGCCCCGCCCTTGCCGGGGGACGTCGGCCTCCTCACCGCCCTGCACGGCCCGCGCGCCCTTCGGCTGCTGGTCCCGAGGTTCGCCGCCCGCGCCCGCCTGCTCGGCGGACGGGCCGCCCGGGACACCGTCGCGCGCCACGACGGCGCCGCCTACGGCTACTCCGCCGGCGACGACTACTCTCCCAGCCACGGCGGCAGCGACTCCTGAGCCCCACCGCCCCGAAACGACCCCCGACCGCTACTGCGGCGCGCCCAGCATGCGACGGAACTCGGCGACCGCGTCCGGCAGTCGGCCGGCGTAGCCGCCCTGGGCGAGGCGCAGCACGAAGTCGACGGCCGCGTCGGGGTGCGGGTCGGTGTAGGGCTGGTGGCTGTAGTCGAGGAACAGCAGCATCGACTCGAAGGTGGTGCGCTTGTTCCGGTCCGTCATGGGGTGGTTGCGGGCAAGGGATTCGCCGAGCGCGACCGCCTTGGTCCACACGTCCGGGTAGGCGTCGGCGCCGAACGCCGAGGCCCGCGGGCGGCCCAGTGCGGACTGCAGCAGCGAGCGCTCACGGACGGTGGCGACGTCGCCCAGCAGGAAGCCGATGTCGTCCTCGTTCAGGAAATCGGTGAACTGACTGGTCGTCACAGCTCGGCCAGCCTCTCCAGCGTCTCCGCGTTGGCCGCGCGTATCCGCGCCACCAGCGCGGCCCTGCGCTCGGCGCGCTGCCCGGGCAGCCAGGCGTGCTGCCGCGGATCAAGCTGTCGGTCCTGTTCCTGCTGCTGCTCCATCGCGGCGCGCCCCCTTCCCCTGCTCCGTCGGTCCGGTCACCGACAGTAGCCAGGCGGCGGCAACCCGTCCACCAAATATTCCGGGCACGCCGTCAGGCCGGCTGGGCGGCCCGGCGGTCGAGGTGTTCGGCGGCTTCGGCGAGGGCGCTCAGCACGGGCCGGATCAGCGGGTGGAGCTCGGCGCCGGCCCGGGTCGCGGCGAACACCTTGCGGGTGGCGAGGGCGCTGTCGACGGGGCGGACGGCGACCCGGCCGAGGTCGGTGCCGCGCAGGGCGGAGCGCGGGACGAGGGCGACGCCCGCGCCGGCCGAGGCGAGTGCGGTGACGGCGCTGAAGTCGTCGGAGGAGTGCACCAGCCGGGGCTGGAAGCCGGCGTTCTCGCAGGCCAGCAGCACGACGTCGTGGCAGGGGTTGCCGGGGTAGGGGCCGATCCACGGTTCGGTGGCGAGTTCGGCGACGGCGACGGGCCCGCTGCCGGCGGCGAGCGGGTGGCCGAGTGGGAGGACGGCGTCGAAGGGTTCGGCGTACAGCGGGAGGCGGGTGAGGCGCCGGTCGTCGGGGCGGGGTGCGCCGCGGTACTCGACGGCGACGGCGATGTCGGCGCGGCCGTCGAGCAGCATCGGGAGGCTGGCGTCGCCCTCGGCGTCGAGGGCCTTGACGCGCAGGCCGGGGGCGGTGCCGGCGAGTGCGGCGATCGCGGGGGCGAGGACCATGGCGATGCCGGTGGCGAACGCGGCGACGGTGACCTCGCCGGCGGCGCCGGTGCTGTAGGCGGCGAGGTCGGCCTCGGCGCGTTCGAGCTGGGCGAGGACGGCGTCGGCGTGGCAGACCAGGATCTCGCCGGCGGCGGTCAGCCGGACGCCCCGGCCCTCGCGGACCAGCAGGGTGTGGCCGGTCTCCTGTTCGAGGGCGGCGAGCTGCTGGGAGACCGCGGAGGGGGTGAGGTAGAGCGCGGCCGCCGCGGCGGTCACGGTCCGGTGGTCGGCCACGGCCCGCAGGGTCCGCAGCCGTCGTGCGTCGATCACGGGTCAATTCTGCCAGCGTCGCGGCACTGCTCCGTACGGGCGCCCGGGCCGGCCCCCGGCGGCGCAGCGGCCGGCGGGAAACGGGGGAAGGCGCGGGGAGCCGGCAGGATGGCTCCCCGCGCCTCGGCGGGCCGCCCCGGATGGGAAGTCGGGGCGATCCGTCGGGATGGCGCGGTTGAGGGTGCCCGCGCCAGGCTGTGGCGGCTACTCGCCGAGCGCGGCCCGGGCGTCGATGAACGCGGCGACGGCGCGCTCGACGTCCTCGGTGCTGTGCGCGGCGGACAGCTGCACCCGGATCCGGGCGGCGCCGTGCGGCACCACCGGGTAGGAGAAGCCGATCACGTAGACGCCGCGCTCCAGCAGCAGCTCGGCGAGGCGTCCGGCCTTGGCGGCGTCGCCGACCATGACGGGGGCGATCGCGTGCTCGCCGGGCAGGATCTCGAATCCGGCCTCGGTCATCTTCGTGCGGAACAGCTCGGTGTTGGCGGCGAGCTTGGCCCGCAGGTCGCCGCTGGTCTCCAGCAGGTCGAGCACGGTGAGCGAGGCGGCGGCGATCACCGGGGCGAGCGAGTTGGAGAACAGGTAGGGGCGGGAGCGCTGGCGCAGCAGGGCGACGATCTCGCGGCGGGCGGCGACGTAGCCGCCGGACGCGCCGCCGAGGGCCTTGCCGAGGGTGCCGGTGATGATGTCGACGCGGTCCATGACGCCGTGCAGCTCGGGGGTGCCGCGGCCGGTGGGGCCGACGAAGCCGACGGCGTGCGAGTCGTCGACCATGACCATGGCGTTGTAGCGGTCGGCGAGGTCGCAGATCTCGGCGAGCGGGGCGATGTAGCCGTCCATGGAGAACACGCCGTCGGTGACGATCAGGCGGCGGCGGGCGTCCTGGGTGTCCTTGAGCTGCTGCTCCAGGTCGGCCAGGTCGCGGTTGGCGTAGCGGTGGCGGCGGGCCTTGGAGAGCCGGATGCCGTCGATGATGGAGGCGTGGTTGAGGGCGTCGGAGATGACGGCGTCGCGCTCGTCCAGCAGGGTTTCGAAGACGCCGCCGTTGGCGTCGAAGCAGGAGGAGTACAGGATGGTGTCCTCCTGGCCGAGGAACTGGGAGAGCCGCTGCTCCAGTTCCTTGTGGACGTCCTGGGTGCCGCAGATGAAGCGGACGGACGCCATGCCGTAGCCCCAGCGGTCCAGCGCCTCCTTGGCGGCGTCGACCACCTTGGGGTGGTCGGCGAGGCCGAGGTAGTTGTTGGCGCAGAAGTTGAGCACCTGGCCGCCGTTGCCGGAGGTGACGGTGATCTCGGCAGACTGCGGGGTGCCGATGACGCGCTCGGGCTTGAACAGGCCGGCTTCGCGGATCTCGGCGAGGGTGGCGGCGAGGTCGTCGCGGACGGTGTCGAACACGGGGGATTCGCTCCTAACGAAGTGTCAACTGGCTTGCCGAGCTTGCGATTTAGAGCGTGGTCCAGTCGAGGATGACCTTGCCGCAGTTGCCGCCAGCGGCCTCGTCGAAGGCGGCTTCGAACTCCTGGACGGGGTGCCGGCCGGTGATCACCGGGCTGAGGTCGAGTCCGCCTTCGAGCAGCACGGACATCGCGTACCAGGTCTCGAACATCTCGCGGCCGTAGATGCCCTTGATGGTGAGCATCGAGGTGACCACCGCGGACCAGTCGATCGGGAACTGGTCGGCGGGCAGGCCGAGCATGGCGATCTTTCCGCCGTGCGTCATGTTGGCGATCATCGACTGCATCGCCTCGGGGCGGCCGGACATCTCCAGGCCGACGTCGAAGCCCTCGCGCAGGCCGAGCTGGTGCTGGCCGTCCTCGATGGTGTGCTGCGAGACGTCCAGGGCGAGCGTGACGCCGAGCTTGCGGGCCAGCTCCAGGCGGTACGGGGAGACGTCGGTGATCATCACGTTTCGGGCGCCGGCGTGCTTGGCGACGGCGGCGGCCATGATGCCGATCGGGCCGGCGCCGGTGACCAGGACGTCCTCGCCGACCAGCGGGAAGGACAGCGCGGTGTGCACGGCGTTGCCGAACGGGTCGAAGATCGCGGCGACGTCGAGGTCGACGGGGACGCGGTGCACCCAGACGTTGGAGGCGGGCAGCGCGACGTACTCGGCGAACGCGCCGTCCCGGTTGACGCCCAGGCCGATGGTGTTGCGGCACAGGTGGCGGCGGCCGGCCAGGCAGTTGCGGCACTTGCCGCAGACCAGGTGGCCCTCGCCGCTGACCAGGTCGCCGATGTTGATGTCGGTGACGGCGGCGCCGAGCGCGGCGACCTCGCCGACGAACTCGTGGCCGATGGTCATCGGGGTCTTGATGGTCTGCTGGGCCCAGCCGTCCCACTTGCGGATGTGCAGGTCGGTGCCGCAGATGCCGGTGCGCAGGACCTTGATCAGGACGTCGCCCGGGCCGATCTCGGGCTCCGGGACGTCGGTCATCCACAGGCCGGGGGCGGCGTCCAGCTTGACGAGTGCCTTCACTGCGAGGGCTCCTGACGCGAAGTGGGGGCGGGCCTGTGGTCGGCAGGTCCGTTCGGGCCTGCGGGGGCGGCAGGTCCGGGGCGGGTCTGCGTGCTCGGCAGTCCCGTGGGCGGCCCGGCGGGTCGGCGGCCACCGGACCGGGCAGGGTGAAATCTGCCTGGTCACGGCGGGTGCGGTCCATCGAGGAATTCTTAACGGGTGCCACAGCAGGGCTGAACGATCGTGCCCGAGCAGCGCTGCGGGGCGGTCGGCGGCGTGCCGGAAGGCACCCGGACGGAGCAGTGCTCGGGATCTTGACGGCGGGTCAGCTCGGCGTCCGCCCCTTGACCTGGTCTTGACAGTGACGATTGGTCCAGTCCATTTTGTAGGCGCGCTCCCCGCACCTCCAACCCCCATCCCCCACTGGAGGTCCCCCATGCTTGCCCTCAATCGCCGTGCCACGTCCGTCGGAGCAGCGGCGCTGCTCCTGGCGGGCGCCGCGGTCGCGGCCGTCCCGAGTTCCGCGAGTGCCGCGAACATCCTGACCAACCCCGGCTTCGAGTCCGGCACGCTGAGCGGCTGGTCCTGCTCGGGCGGCGCCGGCTCGGTGGTCTCCACCCCCGTGCACGGCGGCTCGAAGGCGCTGGCCGGCGCGGTCACCGCGGGCGACACCGCCAAGTGCGCGCAGACCGTCGCGGTGCAGCCCAACACCACGTACACGCTGTCGAGTTGGGTGCGCGGCAACTACGTGTACCTGGGCGTGACGGGCGCCGGTTCGACCTGGACGCCGTCCGCGTCCGACTGGAAGCAGCTGTCGGTGACGTTCACCACCGGCGCCTCCCAGACCAGCGCCGAGGTGTACCTGAACGGGTGGTTCGGCCAGGGCACCTACTACGCGGACGACGTCTCGCTGGACGGTCCCGGCGGCGGCCCCGTCACCGACACCCAGGCGCCGACCGCGCCGAGCAACCTGGTGGCGACCGCCACCGCCGCCACCCAGGTCTCGCTGTCCTGGGGCGCGTCCACCGACAACGTCGGCGTGACCGGTTACGACGTGTACCGCAACGGCACGCTGGCGACCACCGTCACCGGCACCAGCGCCACCGTCACCGGGCTGACCGCCTCGACCGCCTACACCTTCACCGTCAAGGCGCACGACGCCGCCGGCAACGCCTCGGCGGCCTCCAACTCCCTCGCGGTGACCACCCCTTCGACCGGCGGCGGCACGCCGGGCGGCTTCAAGCAGGCCGCGCCGTACCTGTACAACGGCTGGGGCAACCCGCCGTCGCCGACCACGGTGATGAACGCCAGCGGCGTCAAGTGGTTCACCCTGGCGTTCGTGCTGGCGCAGAACGGCTGCAACCCGACCTGGGACAGCCAGCGGCCGCTGCTGAACGGCGTCGACCAGCAGACCATCAACGCGGTGCGGGCGGCCGGCGGTGACGTCGTCCCGTCCTTCGGCGGCTGGTCGGGCAACAAGCTCGGCCCGGCCTGCGCGGACGCCACCGCGCTGGCCGCGGCCTACCAGAAGGTCATCGACGCCTACCAGTTGAAGGCGATCGACATCGACATCGAGAACACCGACGAGTTCGAGAACTACACCGTCCAGGACCGCATCCTGAACGCGCTGAAGATCGTCAAGCAGAAGAACCCGGGCATCCGCACCATCGTCACCTTCGGCACCGCCATCAGCGGCCCGACGGCGCCCGGCAACCGGCTGATCGAGCAGTCCAAGGCGCTCGGCGCGGACATCGACGTCTTCACCATCATGCCGTTCGACTTCGGCAACGCCTCGACCGACATGTACGCCGCCACCGTCAGCGCGGCGAACGGCCTGAAGAACAAGCTGAAGTCGGTGTACGGCTGGGACGACGCCACCGCCTACTCGCACCTGGGCATCTCCGGCATGAACGGTCTCAGCGACAACAACGAGACCACCTCGATCGCCAACTGGACCGCGATCCGCGACTGGGCCAACACCAACCACATCGCCCGCCTCGCCTTCTGGTCCGTCAACCGCGACCGCGGCTGCCCCGGCGGCGGCCTGCAGGAGACCTGCTCCGGCATCGCCCAGAGCGACTGGCAGTTCAGCACCATCACCGCCGGCTTCACCGGCTGACCCACCGCACCACGACGGCCCCGCTCCTCCCCCACGAGGACCGGGGCCGTCCCCGCGCCACCCTCCCTCCCCCGCCCCGAACGTATGAACGATCGGGCGCATCCGGAGGACCGCCGGTCATGCGGTCGTGCGGCGGGGAACCTCTCTCCTCCCGTTCCGCACCACGAGGAGATCGAAGTGAGACTGTTCCGCACCACCGCGCTGGCGACCGGCGCGGTCCTGGCCGCAGCCCTTCCGTCGGCCGTGCCGCACGCCCACGCGAGCGGCGGCCCGGCTGCGGCGCCCCGCAGCGTCGGCCAGACGCCCGGGCATCCGCTCGTCCTGTTTCCGGGGCGGGAGGGGACGGTGGCGGCGTTCTGCCCGGAGGGGACGAGGCCGACCGGGGGCGGCGCGAACATCCAGTCGGACTTCCAGAGCGCGGTGTTCGTCAGGAAGTCGGAGCTGCACCCGACGGCCAACGGCTGGCGGGTGATGGTCTTCAACGCGAGCCCCGAGGTGCAGACCGTCCATCCCCACGTGATCTGCTCGACCGACGGCAGCCTCACCGTGCAGAACGGCGCGGAGGTCCCCCTCGACCCCGGGGAGCCCGTGTCCGGCCGCGCGAGCTGCGACAACACCAGGTTCGCGGTGGGCGGCGGGTTCGACGCGGGCCCCCGCACCTTCGTCGAGGGCTCGACCTCCGGCGACATCAGGTCGTGGAACACGCAGGCGAAGTACACGGACTTCGATCCGGCCGCTCCCCCTTCGTACCTCCGGACGTTCGTCATCTGCTCCGACACGGAGCCGGTCTGGAAGCCCAGCGCCACCGTCAAGCTGGCGCCGGGAGCGGCGGGAACCGCGCACGCGGAGTGCCCGGAGGGCAAGGTGCCGCTGAGCGGAGGCGGATCGGCGGGCGAGGACGCCTTCCTGACCACCTCGGACCCGACGGCCACCGGCTGGACGGTCTGGGCGAAGAACACCGGCCTGGTCGAGCGGTCGCTGTTCGCCACGGTGCTGTGCACCGCCCCCTGACCACGCCCTGACCGGCGTGGCCCGCCGCCCGTTCAGCTCCCTTGCGTCGCCGACACACGGGCGTAGTCCGGCAGTTCCACGTCGCCCGCCTTCGCCGCCTGGGCCTCCATCAGGGTGCGGAAGGGGCGGCGGGTCATCCAGCGCATCGAGGCCGCGCGGAGGGCGATCATGGCGCGGTGGTTGGGGGCGTAGCCGGCGACGCCGCCCGGGGGGAGTTCCTGGGCCTTGGCGGCGTAGGGCTTCATCCGCTGCTGGTAGCGGGCGAAGGCGGTGGTGAAGTCGCCGCGGGCGGTGGCGAGTTCACCGGCCAGCAGGTAGGCGCCGACCAGGGCGAGGCTGGTGCCGAGGCCGGTGAGGGGGGTGGGGCAGCAGGCGGCGTCGCCGATCAGGGCGACGCGGCCGCGGGTGTGGCCGTCGAGGCGGACCTGGCCGAGGGATTCGAGGAAGAAGTCGTCGGCGTCGGCCATCGCGGCGAGCAGCCGGTCGCACTCCCAGCCGCGGCCGGTGAAGCGGTCGGCGAGCAGGCGCTGCTGGGCGGCGCGGTCGCGGCGGTCGTGGGTGAGCGGGCCGGAGCGGAAGCTGAAACCGGCCTTGACCTCGCCGGGCAGCCGGCCGGGGCGGGCCGAGGCGACCAGGCCGCCGGGGGCGTTGTACATCAGGAACCAGCCGTCGAGGTCCAGGTCGGTGCGGGCGGTGAACCAGGCGGTGTAGCAGCCGAGCGGGGAGACCAGTTCGGATTCGGGGCCGAAGGCCAGGCGGCGGACGGCGGAGTGCAGGCCGTCCGCGCCGACCACCAGGTCGAAGCGGCGGGGCGGGGCTTTCTCGAAGGCGACGTGCACGCCGTCGGCGTCCTCCCGCATCGCGGTGACGGTGTCGTCGAACAGGTACTCGACGTCGTCGGCGGTGGCCCGGTACAGCACCCCGGCCAGGTCGTCGCGGAGGACTTCGAGGTCGGAGACGATGCCTTCGCCGCCGAACAGCTCGGTGGGCAGCTCGGCGATCCGCCGGCCGTTCCGGTCGACCAGGGCGAGGCCGCGCTGCTCCACGGCGACCTGCCGGACCTGGTCGAGCAGGCCCATCCGTTCGACGACGGTGCGTCCGGCGCCACGCAGGTCGACCGACTGCCCGCCGGGCCGAGGGGCGGGGGCGCGTTCCACCACGACGGGACGGAAGCCGGCCTTGCGTAGCCAGTACGCCAGCGTGGGTCCGGCGATGCCGCCGCCGGAGACGAGGATGTCCGCGTTCTTCATGCCACTGAACGTACGCCGTACGCACCGCACTGCGCAATCGTTTCCAGCAGGATTTCCGTACCGCCGCACTAGTGCACCAGACGGCCGCGAGCAGGCCGGAAGCTGGTGTCGGGCCGCGCCGGCCAGCTAGCATGGGCCGACCGGTGCACTAGTGCGGAGGTGGGTGCGGGTGGACCGCTACGAACAGATCGCGGGCGAACTGGCGCAGCGCATCGAACGCGGTGAGCTGCGGCCCGGCGACCGGGTGCCGTCCACCCGGGAGATCACCCGCCGGTGGGACGTGGCGATGGCCACCGCCACCAAGGCGCTGGCGGAGCTGCGCGGCCGGGGCCTGGTGCGGGCCGTCCCGGGCGTCGGCACCGTGGTCGCCGAGGCCGCCGCTCCCGCCCGGTCGGCCCCCCGCCCGGCCGCCGGCGAGCGGCAGATCCCGCGCCGGCTCGCCGTCGAGGGCGGCCTGACCGCCGAGCGGATCGTCGCGGCGGCAGTCGCGGTCGCGGACGCGGAGGGCCTGGAGGCGCTGTCGATGCGCCGGGTCGCGGCCGAGCTGGACGCCGCCGCCATGTCGCTGTACCGGCACGTGCCCGACAAGGAGGGCCTGGTCCACCTGATGATGGACCAGGTCTTCACCGCCGTCGCCTTCTCCCCCGACCAGGCGGCGCTGCCCTGGCGCCCCCGGCTGGAGCTGGCCGCCCGCGCGCTGTGGGAGCTATTCCGCGCGCACCCGTGGCTGGCCTCCGCCCTGTCGGTGACCCGCCCCCAGCCGGTCCCGCACGCGCTGCCGTTCGGCGAGTGGGTGCTGTCGACCCTGGCCGCCGAGGGCCTGGACCTGTCGACCGTGTGCACGGCGTACCTGACGCTGTTCAACTACGTGCGGGGCACCGCGCTCAACCTGGAGATGGAGGCCGCCGCCGAGGCCGCGACCGGGCAGGACGCGGAGGCCTGGATGGATCAGCAGGAGTCGCAGTTCATGGAGTTGGTCGCCGCGTACCCGACCTTCCTGCGGCTCACCGTGGAGGGCTACGACTTCGACCTCGACCAGCTCTTCGGCTTCGGCCTGGACCGCCTGCTGGACGGCTTCGCCGTGCTGGTCGAACGGGCGGCCGCTCAGCCCAGCAGCTCGCCCAGGTCGTAGGAGACCGGCTCCTCCAGCTGCGCGTAGGTGCAGCTGGCGGGGGTGCGGTCGGGCCGCCAGCGCTTGAACCGGGTGGTGTGCCGGAACCGGGTGCCCTCCATGTGGTCGTAGCCGACTTCGCAGACCCGCTCGGGGCGCAGCGGCACCCAGGAGAGGTCCTTCTTGCCGGTCCAGCGGCTGACCGCGCCGGGCAGCCGGGCCCCGGCCTGGGCCTGCTCGTCCGCCCAGGCCGCCCACGGGTGGCCGGCCAGGTCGTCGGGGTCGAGTCTCAACGGGGCGAGCTCGTCGGCGAGTTGAGCGCGGCGGGCCATCGGGAAGGAGGCGCTGACGCCGACGTGCTGGAGGCGGCCGTCGTCGTCGTACAGGCCGAGCAGCAGGGAGCCGACGACGGGGCCGCTCTTGTGCTCGCGGTAGCCGGCGACCACGCAGTCGGCGGTGCGGGCGTGCTTGACCTTGAACATGGTGCGCTCGCCGGGCCGGTAGGGGGCGTCGAGCGGCTTGGCGACCACGCCGTCGAGACCGGCGCCCTCGAAGCGGGAGAACCAGCTGCGCGCGGTGTCCAGGTCGGTGGTGGCGGGCGCGAGGTGCACGGGCGCGGAGGCACCGGCCAGCAACTGGCCGAGTTCGGCGCGGCGTTCGAGCAGCGGGTGGGCGGTGAGGTCGTCGTCGTCGAGGGCGAGCAGGTCGAAGGCGACCAGCGAGGCGGGCGTGCGGTCGGCGAGGGTGCGCACCCGGGAGGCGGCGGGGTGGATGCGTTCCAGCAGCTGTTCGAAGTGCAGCCGCCCGTCGTGCGCGATGACGATCTCGCCGTCCACCACGCACCGCTCGGGCAGCTGCTCGCGGACGGCGTCCACCACTTCGGGGAAGTACCGGGTGAGGGACTTGCCGGTGCGCGAGCCGAGTTCGATCTCGTCGCCGTCGCGGAACACGATCGCCCGGAAGCCGTCCCACTTCGCCTCGTACTGCATACCGGGCGGGATGGCGGCCACGGGCTTGGCGAGCATCGGCGACAGCGGTGGCATTACGGGTAGCTGCATGCCTCCGATGGTCGCTGGCCCGCGCGCCGCGCGCACGGCGCGCTGCACCCGTCCGGCGTGTCGGCGGCATCGACGGGGCGCCCGCGCCGGGGACGGCCGACGCGCGACCCGCGCGGGGCGCGCCTAGCGTGGAGCGCATGGCTTCTGCTGCTGTGGAACTGGAGGTCGGCGGCCGGACGGTGCGGCTGTCCAACCCGGACAAGATCTACTACCCGGAGCCCGGGTACACCAAGCGGGACGTCGCCGAGTACTACCTGGCCGTCGCCCCGGGCGTGCTGCGCGGCCTGCGCGACCGGCCCACCACCCTGCAGCGCTTCCCGGACGGCGTGGACGGCGAGTTCTTCTACCAGAAGCGCGCGCCGAAGGGCCTGCCGGAGTGGCTGCCGACCGCCCGGATCGCCTTCCCGTCGGGCCGCACCGCCGACGAGATCTGCCCGACCGAGGAGGCCGCCGTGCTGTGGGCGGCCAACCTCGGCTGCCTGACCTTCCACCCGTGGCCGGTGCGCCGCGCGGACACCGAGCACCCCGACGAGCTGCGCATCGACCTCGACCCGCAGCCCGGCACCGACTTCGCCGACGCCGTCCGCGCGGCCCTCCAACTGCGGCCGCTGCTGGAGGAGTTCGGCCTGACGGGCTGGCCGAAGACCTCCGGCGGCCGGGGCCTGCACGTGTACGTGCCGATCGAGCCGCGCTGGACGTTCACCGACTGCCGGCACGCCGTCATCGCGCTCGGCCGCGAGCTGGAGCACCGCACCGGCGGCGAGGTCACCACCAAGTGGTGGAAGGAGGAACGCGGCGAGCGGATCTTCGTCGACTACAACCAGATGGCCCGCGACCGCACCATCGCCTCCGCCTACTCGCTGCGCCCCCGCCCGCAGGCCACCGCCTCCGCCCCGCTGCGCTGGGAGGAGGTCGAGCGGGTCTCCCCCGCCGACTTCACGCTGCGCACCCTCCCCGAGCGGTTCGCCGAGCTCGGCGACGTGCACGCCGGAATGGACGATCAACGAGCCTCCCTGGAGCGGGTGTTGGAGCTGTACGCGCACCAGGACGCGGGCGATCTGCCGTACCCGCCGGACCACCCGAAGATGCCGGGCGAGCCGGCCCGGGTGCAGCCCAGCCGCGCGAAGAAGCACTGAGCGCCCGGCCGTTCGCACCCGGTAGGGTCGTGCTCCGTCGGTGTGGTCGGGACGGAGGGAGCTGGGGGACGGTGCGTTCCGCGACCGTGACGGCCGAGGGCGATCGGATGCGCTGGGTGGAGCTCCAGGGCCGGGAGCCCGCCCGGGTGTACGTGCACGGGCTGGGGGCGAGCGGGGCGGCGTACTTCGCGGCCTCGGCGGCCCATCCGCTGCTGGCCGGGCGCCGCTCGCTGCTGGTGGACCTGCTGGGCCACGGCCTGAGCGACCGGCCGGACGGCTTCGACTACAGCCTGGAGTCGCACGCCGACGCGCTGGCCGCCGCGCTGACGGCGGCGGGCGTGTCGGGTGCGGAGCTGATCGGGCACAGCATGGGCGGCACGGTGGCGATCCTGCTCGCCGCGCGGCACCCGCAGCTGGTGTCGCGGCTGCTGCTGGTGGACGCGAACAACCTCGATCCGGCCGAGCCGCGCCCCGGGCAGGTCGGCAGCGTCGGGATCGCCGCGTACACCGAGGAGGAGTTCCTGGCGGGCGGGCGGGAGGAGTTCGCGGAGCTGGCGGGGCCGCACTGGTGGGCCACCATGCGGCTGGCCGGGCCGCGGGCGCTGTACCGCAGCGCCGTCCACCTGGCCCGCAACACCGCGCCGTCGAGCCGGGAGGTGCTGTCCGGTCTGACGCTCCCGCGCACCTTCCTGGTGCCGGAGGCCGACGCCGCGCAGCTGGGCGCGGAGGGGCTGGTGGCGGCCGGGGTGCGAGTGGTGGCCGTCCCGGACTGCGGGCACAACATCATGCTGGACAATCCGGAGGGCTTCGTCCGGGCGGCCGCGGCGGCGCTCGCGGAGTGACCCGGCGGGACGCCGTTCGGGCCCGCCGCGCACCTCGCGCGTCGGGCCCGAACCGCTCAGCGGCCGTCGGTCACTGGTTGACGCAGATGTTCCCGAACGCCGGGTTGGCGATGCCGATGAGGTTCACCGAGTTGCCGCAGACGTTGGCCTGGATCTCGATCGGGATCTGGATCTGGTTGCCCGACAGGACGCCCGGCGAGTTGGCGGCCACGCCCTCCGCGATGGCGTCGGCGGCGGCGGAGCCCGCCCCGACCAGCAGACAGGCCACGGCCAGACCGGAGGCGGCGAGGGTCTTGCGCATACGCATGAGTTCTCCTGGTGTGATGATCCGACAATCGGATAGTCCGATCACACCTGTCGGGAGCCGCCGACCCCCAGGATTGGACGGATCGTGGGCGTGTCCGCCCGGGCCCACCCGAACGGTCGCTCAGGCCGCCTGCGGCACCCGCGCGGTGAGGTCCGCCAGCGCGTCCCGCGCGGTGCTCAACTCGCCGATCCGCGCGTCGAGTTCGGCGAGCTGGGCGGTGAGCCGGTCGCGGACGCAGGGGTGCAGCCGGCCGTCCTCGTAGCACGGCATCAGCTCGCGGATGGTGCGGCTGGTCAGCCCGGCGGCGAGCAGCGCACGGATCCGGCCGACCTGGACGGGCGCGTCCGCGTCGTACTCGCGGTGGCCGCCGGGGGTGCGGTGCGCGGTGAGCAGCTCCTGCTGCTCGTAGTAGCGCAGCAGCCGGACCGGCACCCCGGTGGTCCTGGACAGCTCCCCGATCCGCATGTGACCCACCCCACACCGCTTCGACTTGAACCTCACACCGGTGTCACATCCTACGGTCATCGACATGACGACGAACCAGAACAACGACGCTGTCGAACCGGTCGCGCTGTACGGCTTCCTCACTCCGAAGGACGGCCACCGCGAGCAACTGCTGGACCTGCTGGCCGAGTTGGTGGAGCCCTCGCGCTCCCGCCCGGGCAGCCTGGTGTACCGGCTGCACGAGCAGGAGGACGGCCGGATCTTCCTCTACGAGCTGTGGGCGAGCCAGCAGGAGCTGGCCGCCCACCACGCCACGCAGGTGCTCAGGGACGTGCTGGACCGGCTCCCCGAGCACCTGGCGGGCGCCCCGGAGGTCCACCAGGGCCGCCTGTACGGGGAGCCGGCCGGCCGCTGAAGTCGGCTCAGCTCCGCAGGAACTCGCGGTTGAGCCGGGCGATCCCGGTCAGCGGGATGCCCTTGGGGCAGGCGGTGGCGCACTCGCCGGTGTTGGTGCAGCCGCCGAACCCTTCGGCGTCCATCGCGCCCACCATGTTCCGCACCCGCGAGGCGCGTTCCGGCGCGCCCTGCGGGAGGACGTTGAGGTGGACCACCTTGGCGGCGGTGAACAGCATCGCCGAGCCGTTGGGGCAGGCGGCCACGCAGGCCCCGCAGCCGATGCACTCGGCGTGCTCGAAGGCCAGGTCGGCGGCCTCCTTGGGGACAGCGGTGGCGTGCGCCTCGGGGGCGGAGCCGGTGGGCGCGGTGATGTAGCCGCCGGAGCCGATGATCCGGTCGAGCGCGGAGCGGTCCACCACCAGGTCCCGCACCACGGGGAACGCGCCAGCCCGCCACGGCTCGACGTCGATGGTGTCGCCGTCGTTGAAGTGCCGCATGTGCAGCTGGCAGGTGGTGGTGCGCTCGGGGCCGTGGGCCTGGCCGTTGATGACCATGCCGCAGGCCCCGCAGATGCCCTCGCGGCAGTCGTGGTCGAAGGCGACGGGGCGCTCGCCGCGCAGGATGAGCTCCTCGTTGAGGGTGTCCAGCATCTCCAGGAAGGACATGTCCTCGCTGATGCCGGAGATCCGGTACTCGGTCATCTCGCCCGGGGTGTCCGGGCCTTGCTGGCGCCAGATGCGCAGGGTGAGGTTCACGCGTAGCTCCGCTGGGTGGGGTGGACGTGCTCGAAGACGAGCTCTTCCTTGTGCAGGACGGGGGCCTCGCCGGTGCCGGTGAACTCCCAGGCCGCGGCGTAGGCGAACTCCTCGTCGCGGCGGGCGGCTTCGCCGTCGGGGGTGGCGGACTCGGTGCGGAAGTGGCCGCCGCACGACTCGGCGCGGTGCAGCGCGTCCAGGCACATCAGTTCGGCGAGCTCGAAGTAGTCGACCAGCCGGTTGGCCTTCTCCAGCGCCTGGTTGAGCTCGGCGCCGGTGCCGGGCACCTTGATCCGCCGCCAGAACTCCTCGCGCAGCTCGGGGATCCGGGCCAGCGCGTGGCGCAGCCCGGCCTCGTCGCGGGCCATTCCGCAGTTGTCCCACAGGAGTTCGCCGAGCTCGCGGTGGAAGGAGTCGGGGGTGCGGTCGCCGTCCACCGAGAGGATCAGGTGGAGGCGGTCGGTCACCTCGGCCTCCACCTCGGCGAGTTGGGGGTGGTCGTCGGGGACGGGGGCGAGCGGGGTGCGGCCCAGGTAGTCGTTGAGGGTGGGCGGCAGCACGAAGTAGCCGTCGGCGAGGCCCTGCATCAGGGCGCTGGCGCCGAGCCGGTTGGCGCCGTGGTCGGAGAAGTTGGCCTCGCCGATGGCGAACAGGCCGGGGACGGTGGTCTGCAGGTCGTAGTCGACCCACAGTCCGCCCATGGTGTAGTGGATCGCCGGGTAGATCCGCATCGGCACGGTGTACGGGTCCTCGGCGGTGATCCGCTGGTACATCTCGAACAGGTTGCCGTACTTGGCCTCGACGGCGGCCCGGCCGAGCCGGGCGATGGCGTCGGCGAAGTCCAGGTACACCCCCTGCCCGCCGGGGCCGACGCCGCGGCCCTCGTCGCAGACCACCTTGGCGGCGCGGGAGGCGATGTCGCGGGGCACCAGGTTGCCGAACGCCGGGTAGATGCGTTCCAGGTAGTAGTCGCGCTCGTCCTCGGGGATCTGCGCCGGCGGGCGGGTGTCGCCCTTGGCCTTGGGCACCCAGATCCGGCCGTCGTTGCGCAGCGACTCGCTCATCAGCGTCAGCTTGGACTGGTGGTCGCCGGAGCGCGGGATGCAGGTCGGGTGGATCTGCGTGAAGCACGGGTTGGCGAAGTACGCGCCGCGCCGGTGGGCGCGCCAGACGGCCGTCGCGTTCGAGTTCTTGGCGTTCGTCGACAGGTAGAACACGTTGCCGTAGCCGCCGGTGGCGAGCACCACGGCGTCCGCCAGATGGGTGCGGATCTCGCCGGTGACCAGGTCGCGGGCGACGATGCCGCGCGCCCGGCCGTCGATCACGACCAGGTCGAGCATCTCGGTGCGGGCGTGCAGCTCGACGTTCCCGGCGGCGATCTGCCGCGACAGCGCCTGGTAGGCGCCGAGCAGCAGCTGCTGGCCGGTCTGGCCGCGGGCGTAGAAGGTGCGGGAGACCTGGACGCCGCCGAAGGAGCGGGTGTCGAGCAGGCCGCCGTACTCGCGGGCGAACGGCACGCCCTGGGCCACGCACTGGTCGATGATCTCCACCGAGACCTCCGCCAGGCGGTGCACGTTGGACTCGCGGGCGCGGAAGTCGCCGCCCTTGACGGTGTCGTAGAAGAGTCGGCGGATCGAGTCGCCGTCGTTGCGGTAGTTCTTCGCGGCGTTGATGCCGCCCTGCGCGGCGATCGAGTGGGCGCGGCGCGGGGAGTCCTGGAAGCAGAACTGGACGACGTGGTAGCCCTGTTCGGCGAGCGTCGCGCCGGCCGCGCCGCCGGCCAGGCCGGTGCCGACCACGATCACGGTGTGCTTGCGGCGGTTGGCCGGGTTGACCAGCTTGGCCTCGAACCGCCGCTGGTCCCAGCGCTGCTCGATCGGCCCGGCCGGGGCCCGGGTGTCGGCGACGGGCGCGCCGACGGTGTAGTCGAGGTAGCTCATCGGGGCCTCTCCCGCGTTCGTCTCGTCGTGGTTCATCGGACCAGCCCCGCCATCACGGCCACCGGCACCGACAGGAAGCCGGCGGTCAGCAGCAGCGCCAGCCCGTTCGCGGCGAGCTTCAGCGCCCGGTCGCGGCGCGGGTTGTTGACGCCGAGGGTCTGCGCGGCGCTCCAGAAGCCGTGCCGCACGTGCAGCCCGAGGGCGAGCATCGCCAGGCAGTAGATCCCGCCGCCGTACCAGGTGGAGAACGAGGCCACGATGTTCTGGTACGGGTACCCCTCCTCGGCGAGCGGGTTCACCGTCAGGGTGGTCAGGTCGAGGATGTGCCAGACGACGAACAGGCCGAGGATCACGCCGCCCCAGCGCATCGTCCGGGTCGCGTAGCTGGTCTGCCGGCGGCGGTGCGCGTACTGCTGCGGGCGGGCCTTCAGGTCGCGGCGGCTGAGCTGGTAGGCGGCGACGCCGTGCGCGACCACCGCCGCCAGCAGGACGGGCCGGGCCAGCCAGAGGAACCAGCCGTGGTGCAGCACCGGCTGTCCGATGGTGCGCAGCCAGTGCGCGTAGCCGTTGAGGTCGTCCGGGCCGAAGAACACCTTGAGGTTGCCCAGCATGTGGGCGACCAGGTAGGCGAGCATCACCAGCCCGCTGACGGCCATCACCGCCTTCTTGCCGACGGAGCTGTGCCAGAGCGCCGCCGCCTTCGTGGACGGCTGCCGACCGGGGGTGGGGGCCCCGGGTGTCCGACCGGGGGCGGGGGTTCGATTCGCCCGGTTCGTCCGGGTCGCAGAAGCCATGAGCATGACGGTAGGCCGGGCGCGCAGGCGCTGTCCAAGACATGAAAGCGCTGCTGACGATAGCCAATGCCTATGATGGCCGGTGTGCAGTTGCAGCAGCTCGCCTACTTCGTCGCGGTCGCCGACGCCCGGCACTTCACCCGGGCGGCCGAGCAGACGCACGTCTCCCAGCCGTCACTCTCGCAGCAGATCCGTTCCCTGGAACGGGAGTTGGGCGCGGAGCTGTTCCACCGCTCACGCTCCGGCACCTCGCTGACGGACGCCGGGCAGGCGCTGCTGCCGCTGGCCCGGCGCATCCTGGCGGACGCGGAGAGCGCCCGGCGGGCCGTCGCCGAGACGGTGCAGCTGCGCCGGGGCCGGGTCCGGTTCGGGGCGCCGCCCTCGCTCTGCGCCAGCCTGGTGCCCGAGGTGCTGCGCGCCTACCGGGCGCTGCACCCCGGGGTGGACCTCCGGCTGACCGAGGGCGGCTCGCGCGACCTGGTCCGCGACCTGGAGGCCGGCGAGCTCGACCTCGCGCTGATCATCGCCGCCCCGTCGGCCGCGCCCGCCGCCCTGTCCGTCGCCCCGCTGCTGCACGAGGACCTGGTGCTGGTCTCCGCCGAGCCGCTCCCCCGCCGCCGGGCCCGGATCGCCGACCTGCGCGGCCGCGGCCTGGTGATGTTCCGGGAGGGCTACGACGTGCGCGAGTCCACCCTCGCCGCCTGCCGCGCCGCGGGCTTCGAGCCGACGTACGCCGTCGAGGGCGGCGAGATGGACGCCGTGCTGGCCGCCGTCCGGGCCGGCCTCGGACCCGCCGTCGTCCCCGGCATGGTCGCCGCCCGCTCCGGCCTGCACGCCGCCCCGTTCGCCCCGCCCGGCCTCGGCCGCACCATCGCCCTCGCCCACGGCCGCGACCTCCCCCTCACCCGCGCCGCCGACGCCTTCCGCGCCACCCTGCTCGCCTACCTCCTGGACGCCGACCGGGCGGCCTCCCTCCCCCCGGGCACCCGGCTCCTCCCGCCGGCCTGACGGGCCCGGCGATCCGTCACGGGTGTCCGAAGGGCTGCAGGATCGGCCCGCAGACGTGCCACTCGTCGCCGCCCTCACTGGCCGGGTGGCCGAGGTGGGCGCACCACCGGAGCACGATGTCCTGGCCGTCGGACGGCCCCGGGGCGACGGTCCAGCCCTGCAGGTGCCCGGACGGGTTGGCCTTGTTCAGTACCGCGTAGCTGTCGCGCGGGTTGTGGGCGGCCGGCCGGCTCCGACGTCCGGTGCCGAACTCGCGCCCGCCGCTTGCCCGTTCACGCAGCGCTCCGGGCGGTGGAACCGCCGCCGAACGCGTCGCCTAGGGTGGGGGCCGCGAGGGCCGTTCGGGGTCCGAGGTTCGTTCGGGGTCCGAGGTTCGAGATGGGGCGGTGGGCGATGTCCGGCAGTGTGGTGGCGGTCAGCAGCAACGGCGAGTACTCCTTCACCAAGCCCAACCGGGACGCGATCCGGCTCCTGGAGGGTCTGGGCGTCGAGGGCGACGTGCACGCGGGCGTCACCGTCAAGCACCGCTCCCGGATCGCCCAGGACCCGACGGTGCCGAACCTGCGCCAGGTCCACCTGATCCACGCCGAGCTGTTCGACGACCTGGCCGGGGCCGGATTCGCCGTCGCCCCGGGCGAGTTGGGCGAGAACGTCACCACCTTGGGCGTGGACCTGCTGGGCCTCCCGGTCGGAGCCCTCCTGCACCTCGGCCCCGACGCGGTGGTCGAGGTCACCGGGCTGCGCAACCCGTGCGCGCAGATCGACAACTTCCAGGGCGGCCTGCTCAAGCAGGTGGTCGGTCGGGACGAGAGCGGCACGATCGTCCGCAAGGCGGGCATCATGGGCATCGTCCGCACCGGCGGCCTGATCCACCCCGGCGATGCCGTCACCGTCACCCTGCCGGACGGCCCTCACCGGCCGCTGGAACGGGTCTGAACTTCCGCTCCCAGCAGGCCGGTTGGGGCTCCCGGGATGGCACGGACGGTCGGGGTCAGTCCTCGATCCGGACCAGGGCGACGGTGATGTTGTCCGGGCCGCCCGCGCGGATCGCGGCACGCCACAGTTCGACGACGGCGTGCTGGTCGTCCTCCTGCGCGTCGCCGTCGGCGGTCACGGCCGCCCACTCCTGCGGGGGCACCGGGTCGCTCAGGCCGTCGGTGCAGAGCAGGTAGCGGGCGCCGACGCGGAGCGGCAGCCGGCTCACGTGCGGGCGGAGGGCGTCACGAGGGGTGCCGCCGCCGAGGACGCTGGTGACCAGGTGGGTGGTGCGCTGCCCGGGGGCGAGCGGCGGGCTGTCGTCGACGCTGAGCAACCTCGGTTCGGCGTCGGTGAGTTCGTAGACCCGGCTGTCGCCGACGTTGAACACCAGCACGGCGTCGGCGGTCATCGCCAGCCCGGCCACGGTGGTGCCCATGCCGGCCAGGGTGGGGTCCGCGTCGGAGGCGTCGTGCAGCGCCGCGTGGCAGGACTGCAGGATGTCCTCGACGGACTGCTCGTCGGTCAGGCCGGCGCCGGCCGCGCCGAGTTGGCCGACGGTCAACGAGGAGGCCACGTCGCCGCCCCGGTGGCCACCGAGCCCGTCGGCGACCGCCACCGTCACAGCGGCGGCGCCGAGCGGGAAGTAGAGGGTCTGCGGGCTGTCGGTCGCCGTCGCGCAGAGCGTCCACGGCCCGACCGCCACACTGTCCTCGTTGTGGGAGCGCACCACTCCCGCATGACTGAGCACGCTCACCGCGACGATCGGCACGACCGCCCACCTCCTCCAACTTCCCCGCTCGCACCACCTGTGGCACGGCGCGACCTCAGCGAAGCACACCCGGGCGCGAGCCCGCCGACCGGGGCCCCGCTCCTTCACGGCGCGCCCGGTCGGGGCCGGGGCGTCAGCCCTGCTCGCCGCTACCGCGCCGCGCCCAGCCGCGCAGCTCGCCCTCGTCGATCAGCCGCCGCCCGGCCTCCCACAGCGCCGCCGACGCGTCCCCGATCACCGCCTTGCGCGCCCGGACGTCGTCCGCCGTCACTCCGGGCGTGCGCCAAGTGCCGCCCTGGGCCATCCAGTTGAGCAGCAACGGCTGCAACCGGTCCATCGCCTTCGCGAACCGCGCCTCCGGCGTGCGGCGCGCCTCGAACTCGTCCCACAGCTCCCGCAACCACCGCGCCTGGTCCTTCGGCAGCAGCCCGAACAGCTCGTCCGCCGCCACCGACTCGCGCTCCGCCTGATCGACGCCCGCCGCCGTGTCGTACAGCGGGGTGTCCCCGGCGTAGATCTCCACCAGGTCGTGCAGCAGCACGAGTTGGACGGTGTGCCCGACGTCGATCGGCTCGTCCGCGTACTCCGCGAGGACGGTCACCATCATGGCCAGGTGCCAGGAGTGCTCGGCATCGTTCTCCCGCCGGTCGGCCGCCACCAGCGGGGACTGCCGGAGGACGGTCTTGAGCCGGTCGATCTCCACCAGGAAGGTCAGCTGGGCGCGAAGGCGCGCGTCGATGCCGCCGTCGGGGAAGGGCGTGCGGTCCACCAGGAGAGGTCGGGGTTCTTCACTCATGTGGCCCATCCTGCCACCGACGCACATTTTTTGACCTTCCGTCAGTTCTCGCTCGCTGCCCGGGGACGCAGCGACGCCCGGCGGGTGGTTTCCCGCCGGGCATCCGGTTCGAGGTGGGGACTCAGGTATTAGAAGGTGGCACCGGAGTCGGTCAGCGAGCCGGCGACACCTTCGTCACCCGCGAAGACCGCGCCGGCCATGTGCTCGACGCAGTGCTCGGAGACCTGGGAGCTGACGAAGGCCTCGCCCGCACCCGCCGCGCTCGCCTCGAACGCACCCTGCACGAAGTGGGCGCTCGGCTCGTCGGCGGACGCGAGCCCGGCACAGCCGATCACCAGGGGGGCGGCGAGGGCGCCGACGGCCAGAACACGCTGGATAGCACGCATGGGAATTCTCCTCCGAGTAGTTCGCTTTGGCGGCGGGGCGCTGTGTGTGCCCTGCCGATAATCAGATAGCCACAGGATTTGACGGCCCGCAGAGCACCCATACGGCCATGTGGTCCTGATGCTGTGTCAGGACCACATGCGACCACTGAGAAGGAGCGCCCCGGAGATTCACCCCTGCGGGGAGCCACGAACTGGCGGGTCGGACCGTCGGCAGCAGCATCCGACCACCGAAGCACCGGCCGGGAGGGCGCGATACCGGATATGACTGACTGTCAGCTCGCGTGATGCGCGGCCTCGTCAGGTGTCTCCGACGCGGGTCCGGGACGCCATTCCGCGCGGTAGTCGGGGTGCGTGCTGTAGGCCTGCGCGAGGACACGGAGCGCGTAGGCGAGGCCGGCCGCACGAGGGTCCGAGCGGTCCATCGTCGCGTACTCGCCCGCCAGCATCTCGATCAGGTCGAGCATCGGCAGGTGGCTGTCGAGCAGGGCCTCGACGCCGAAGACATGGGCGACGTACGCGTAGGCGTGATTGTCGCTCTCGTTGCACGCCCGCAGGAACCTCAGCAGATCATCTTCCATGGGCTCATCCTCGCGTACCGGCCGGAGCGGCCCGATAGGGTTCCCGAGGGGACGGGCGGATGCGAGGGGGCAGCGGGATGTCGGTGATCGCGACGGCGGCCGGGGCGCTGGCGAGGTTGGTGGCCAAGCCGCTGACGGACGCGGCGATGCGGCAGGAGCGGGTGCTGCGGGCGCTGCGGCTCGTCAAGCTGGATCCGAGAAAGCCTCCGCGTGACTTCGACGGTCTCTACGCGCTCACGCTGATCGAGTACTGCGCGGGGCGGGCGGAGTCCGTCTTGGCCGTGTTCCGCGACGAGTACGTGATCGACTCGTTCCGCCGCTCGTTCGAGCACCGGGACTTGGCGCGGGTGCGGCGCGAGGTGGCGGAGGCGGTCGAACGGAACCGGGAGACCGGGGAGTTCGGGCATCTGGCGCACGGCTTCGAGGAACACGTGGACGCGTTCAGCGCCACGTTCGAGGAGCTGGTCGACCGGACCAGGGAGCCGCACGAGGTGCGATTCGAGGAGATGGTCAAGAAGTTCGTCAGGACCGCCGACCGGACCCGGGACGAGGAGGAGCACCGGCGGTTGCGGATCGAGCCCCACCGGGCCGAACTCACCCCGGCGCAGCGGCTGGCGCAGGACGCGGAGGAGTGGTTCCGGGCCGTCGGGTACGAGATCCGGCGCGAGCAGTGGCCGGTCGGCGAGGACGCGGTCGCGCTGCTGGTGGACATTCCGCGCCGCCGGGGGCGCTTCGACCGCACGGTGATGCTGTGCGTGGCGGGCGAGTTGGGCCCGCACCACCTCAACGCCCTTGCGGGGCTGACCGATTCGATGGCGGCCGCCGAAGGCTGGGGCATCGCCCGGCTGCGGGTGAGTGCGGCGGCCAGGGCCTTGGCGAAGGCCAGCGACGACACCTTGTTCTGCTACTCGTTCGACGAACTCATCGACGAGGAGGCCGACTTCGAGCCGTACCTCGCGTGGGTGGAGGAAGAGGTGCGGCGGCGCGGCATCGACACCAGGTACGTTCCGCTGTCCTGCGAGAAGGACGAGGTCGACCCGGTCACCGGCCAGCGCCTCGCGACCAGCGACTACCGCTGGCAGGACGGCGGCCTGGACGACTACGTGGCGCGCTGGCTGGACGAGCCGGCCAAGCAACACCTGTCCGTGCTGGGCGAGTTCGGCATGGGCAAGTCCTGGTTCGCCCTCCATCTGGCGCACACCATGGTGCAGGCCTGGCGGGAGGCCAAGCGGCGCGGTGTGCCGCGTCCTCGGCTGCCGCTGCTGATACCGCTGCGGGACTACGTCAAGCAGACCACCGTGCAGGGGCTGCTGGCGGAGTTCTTCTTCAACAAGCACAAGGTGCTGCGCAGCGCCGACGTCGTCCAGGTGCTCAACCGGATGGGCCGGCTGCTGCTGATCTTCGACGGCTTCGACGAGATGGCGGCGCGGGCCGACCGCAACACCGTGGTGGCCAACTTCTGGTCGCTGGCCTCGGCGGTGGACCAAGGCGCGAAGGTGCTGCTGAGCAGCCGCAAGGAACACTTCCGGGACGCCCAGGAGGCGCGGGACCTGTTCGGCGCGAAGATCAGCGCCTCCGGCCACGGCGCGATCGTCAACGGGCCGACGTTCGACATCGTCGAGCTGGTCCCGTTCGACGACGAGCAGATCGAGCGGATGCTGCGCAACGACCTCAAGGACGACGACAAGGTGCGCACCGTCATGGGCCACCCGGACGTCCTGGAGCTGATGCGGCGGCCCGTCATGTCGGAGCTGGTGATCGACGCGCTGCCGGAGATCGAGCACGGCGCGGAGGTCGATCTGGCCCGCATCTACCTGTACGCGGTGCAGCGGAAGATGGACCGCGACGTGCTGGAGGAGCGCACCTTCACCTCCCGCGCGGACAAGCTGTACTTCCTCTGCGAGGTCGCCTGGGAGATGCTCTCCACCGACCGGCTGACGCTCAACTACCGTGATTTTCCCGACCACTTGCGCAGTTGCTTCGGCCCGGCCGTGCAGAGCGCGAAGGATCTGGACTTCTGGGAGCAGGACATGCGCAACCAGGGCATGCTGGTGCGCAACGCGGAGGGCGACTACGGGCCTTCGCACAAGTCGCTGCTGGAGTTCCTGGTGGCGCTCCGTCTGGTGGCCCAACTCGGGCTGCTGGAGGGCGACTTCCTGGCGGCGGTACAGCCCACCGAGTGGGAGGGGGACGGCGCCTCGCACCTTGTGCCCTGGTCGGAGTACTTCACCTCACGTGGCCCGGACGGCTCGCTCGCGCCGCTGGCAGGCTTCGCCCCGGAGTCGATCGAGGTGTTGGCGGGCTCGTTCGGGATGCTGGAGGACAACCTGACGGTGTTCGAGTTCATGGCCGCCATGGTCCGCGACGAGCCCGGGAACCTCGCACGGCTGGTGGAGCTGACCGGACACCCGGACACCGGGCGGCTGGACGGCAACTGCCTGAACCTGGCGGTGCATGCGGGCTTCGACCTGGCAGGGCTGTCGCTGCCCGGTCGGCAGCTCTTCGGCTTCGGGCCATGGGAGTTGGAGCGCGGGGTGTCGCTGTCGGGCGCCGACCTGCGCGGCGCCGACCTGCGCCGTGCGGCACTCGCCGGCGTCGATCTCTCCGGTGCGGATCTGACGGAGGCCCGGGTCCGCCCCAACATCCTGCGCGACGGAACGCGGGGCCGGGCCGGCCTGCTGATGGACGACGGCACTGTCGTCGCGGCGTCGAACGGCGCGTTGCTGCACTGGCCCGGTGGGCGGTTGACCGATCCGCCGCTCCGGTTTCCGATCGATGGCATCCGGGCGCTGACGATCTGGGACAGCGGCACCTGGTGGGCGGCCGGGCCTGGCGGCGGATGGCTCATCCGGTCGGCTACGGGCGAGGTGCTCGACACCACTCCTGGTATCGGCCCCATGGAGCTTCCCATCCGCTGGGGTGGCCTCCCGCGGGTCTTCGATCTCGGAGCCTACATCGTTCGCGATCACGGCCGCACGGTGGTCGCGAGGCTGTCTTGGATGGCGGGTTCGAATCGCTGCTTCCACTTCTCCGATCACTCGCGAGTAGGCGTACTGACTTCCTCCCGGGGCGCGGTGGAGTTCCTTGTCACCGACGAGCAGGCAGCCGGGGGATGGCGCTCGATCGGCCGGCTTGCCCTGCCTCTGGGGGCTGCGATGCAGAGCATCGACCGCTCCGCCGGCAGCGCGTTGCTCACCCCCGAAGGTCGGATCGTGGCCGTGGTGGACAGCACGTCCGAAGAAGTGCGCCTCGCCGCAGACGGCCTTGCGCTGCCGTTCCCACTGGACGGCCCCATCCAACGCTTCGTCTACCGCTCGGTTTCCGGTCTGGCCGCACTGGCCTCGAACGGCAGCCTGCGGGGGTGGCGGCTCGACCACCCGGACGAACCCGCCCTGTGGCACCACCGCATTCCAGTCATCACCGGACTCTGGGCCGCCACAGCCGGTGACCGCCTGGCGTTGACCACTCACATGGGCGAACTCTGGCTGCTCGACTTCCTTACCGGCGAGGTACTCCACCGACTCCCCCTCACCGACCGACTGCGGGGCACTCGCTTCTCCCGTGACTGCGGCTTCGACGACGACACCCTCGCCGCGATCGTCCGGCTCGGCGGCGTCCTGGTCGACTGAGCAACTCGCCGACTACGCCTCGCACTTCGCGAGTTCCGCGCGACCCCGGACGCCGTACTGGCGGAAGAGGCGGGTCAGGTTCGCCTCGACGGCCTTGACGGAGAGGTGGAGGGTGGCGGCGATTTCGCGGTTGGTGGCGCCGGTGCGGACCAGGGCGAGGATCTGCTGCTGGGTGGGGGTGGGGTCGGCTTCCAGGGCGTCGAGGGAGGCGAGGGCGGCGTCGGCGTGTCTGATCCAGGGGAGGCAGCCGGCGGCGGTGTAGCGGGCGTGGGCGTCCTGGTAGGCGGCGCGGGCGGCGGCGCGGCGGCGGGCGCGGCGTTCGAGGGCGCCGAGGGAGAGCTGGGCGCGGGCGAGTTCGAGCGGGTAGGGGTGGGCGGCGGGGAGCAGCGAGCGCAGTGTGTCCGCGGCCAGGCGCGGGTCGGTGAGTGCGGTGAGGTGGGCTTCGGCGCGGTGGAGGCCGAGCAGGACGACGTCGCGGCCGAGGTGGGCGGCGCGGGTGCGGGCGTCGGCCAGGGTGGCGGCGGCGTCGGCGGGCCGGCCGGTGAGGGCGAGGGCTTCGGCCAGGTCGGCGTCCACCAGGAAGAGGCTGGGGTCGGTGAACTGCATGCGGCGGAGCAGGAGTTGGCACTGGGTGAGGTGGTGGACGGCGGTCGGCAGGTGGCCGAGCAGGAGCGCGGCGCGGCCGCGGAGGCCGTGGGCGTAGGCGAGCCACTCGTGGTCGTGGTCGTCCTCGGCGGCGCGGATCGCCGAGTCGAGGAGCTGGGCGGCGCGTTCGGCGGTGCCGCCGTTGAGTTCGGCGGCACCGCCGAGGACGCGGGCGGGGCCGGGGGTGGGTTCGATGCGTTCGCGCAGGTCGTGGGCGGCGCGGCCGGCGGCGTGGGCCTCGGTGCAGCGGCCGGCGCGTTCGTGGACGGAGGCGGCGATGTAGAGGACGTTGGTGAGGTCCTCGGTGCGGCCGGCGGCTTCGATCTCGGCGCGCAGGGCTTCGACCTCGGCGAGGGCGCGGGGGGTGTCGCCGCTGCGGAGGGCGGCGACGGCGAGGCCTTCGCGGCACAGGACGGCGGCGGCGGTGGGGGGCCGGCCGGCGGCGAGGCGGCAGCCGCGTTCGAACAGGGCGCGGCCGCGGGCGGGGTCGGTGAGCAGGGTGATGGGGGCGCGCAGGGCGAGGAGTTCGACGAGCAGGTCGGGGTTGTCGGCGTGGTCGGCGTGCTTCTCGGCGGTCTCCAGTTCGGCGAAGCCCTCGGTGCGGTCGCCGCGGTGCAGGGCGCGGACGGCGCGTTCCTGGTGGACGGCGGCGGTGAGGGCGGGGTGGCCGCCGGTGTCGTCGGCGGCGGCGGCCAGCAGGGTTTCGGCGTCGGGGTGGTCGGGGCCGAGGAGGCGGGTGAGCAGCAGGCGGGCGTGGACGCGCAGGTCGGCGGCGGGGGCGGTGGCGAGGTGTGCGCAGCAGGCGCGGGCGAGGTCGGGCAGGCCTGCGGCGGCGGCGTTGCGGGCGGCGGCGAGCAGGTGGCGTCCGGCGGTGTCGGGGTCGGGGGTGTGGCGGGCGGCGTGGCGGAGGAGTTCGGCGGCGGTGCCGGGGGCGCCCCGGGTGAGGGCGGTGTCGGCGGCGCGGGTGAGGCGGGAGGCGAGTCGGGGGTCGGGGTGTTCGGCGGCGAGGGCCTGGTGGCGGACCTGTTCGACGGGGTCGGCGGTGAGTTCGGCGAGTTGCCGGTGGGCGTCGCGCAGGGCGGCGGGGGTGGCGTCGGCGAGGACCACTTCGGCGATCAGCGGGTGGCTGAACTGGGGTGCGCCGGTGGGGGTTTGGCGGACGATGTCGTGGCGGCGGGCGGCGGCGAGGGGTTCGGTGACGGTGGCGGGCAGGCCGGTGCCGGTGCGGGCGGCGGCGAGGACGGTGAGGGCGGCGCGGGCGGCGTCGGGGAGTTCGGCGAGGCGGGCGGAGACCAGGGCGCGCAGCCGGTGGGGGACGTCGAGCGGCCGGGCGGGGTCGGCGGCGAGCGCGGCGTCGGCGTGGTCGGTGGCCAGTGAGCGGCCCAACTCCAGGGCGTAGTAGGGGTTTCCGGCGCTGACGGCGTGCACCCGGGCGAGCGTGAGGCCGCTCAGGCGCAGGCCGAGTCGTTCGCGCAGCAGGGCTCCTGTGCCGCGTTCGCCGAGGGGTCCGACGGGGAGGTCGCGGGCGGCGGGCGGGCAGAGCGCGCCCATGGTGGGGGCGGTGTCGGCGTGTTCGGTGCGTTCGGTGACGGCGAAGCGGACCGGGTGGTCGGCGAGGCGGCGGGCGGCGAACGCGATGACCTGGCGGCTGGCTTCGTCGAGCCACTGGGTGTCGTCGAGCAGGACGAGCACGGGGCCGCGCCCGGCGAGTCGGCGCAGGGTCTCCAGGACGGCGACGCGGACGGCCAACGGGTCGGTGGGGACGCCGAGTTGGGGGGCGCGGTGGAGCAGCGCGCATTCGAGGGCCTGGCGCAGGTGGCTGGGGAGTTCTTCGGCGAGCGCGGGGAGGGTTTCGCCGAGCAGGTCGATCAGGGCGAGGTGCGGCAGGTCCGCCTCGGCGGCGGTGGGGCTGCTGCGCAGGACCGACTCCCCTGTCGCGTGGGCTTCGCGGGCGAGTGCGTCGAGCAGGGCGGTCTTGCCGATGCCGGCCGGTCCGTGCAGCAGGACGCCGCCGGTGGCGGCGAGGGCGGTGCGGATGTCGGCGAGCAGGTGCGCGCGGTCGACGAGTGCGGGCTCGGCCGGACCTGCCGTGGTGGTGGCGGGTCCGGCCGGGCCGGGGAGGATGCCGGTCATGGCGGTCAGTGTGCCGCCTTCCACCGGGTTGCGCGAGGGTGTCACATGAACACGACACGCTCGCGATGCTGCGTTAAGTCCCTTTTAAGGGAGACCTGTTGGGGGCTGGTGCGGGTCAGCCGACGGAGACGTCGTCGAGCAGGAAGACGGTGGACAGCGAGGCGTCCTCCTGGCCGGCGAACTGCAGGTTGACGCTCTGGCCGCGGTAGGCGGACAGGTCGACGGTCTTCTGCACGTACCCGGCGCTGGCGTTGGCGTTGGAGTAGGTCGCCAGGGTGGCGCCGTTGGCGGTGACCTTCAGGGTGTCGTAGGCGGTGGAGCCGGTCTCCTGGGTGGTGACCTTCAGCCAGAAGGTGAGCTTCGGGGTGCCGCCGGCGGGCACCGCGATGTTGCTCTGCGACAGCGTCTCGCTCGCGGCGGAGCCGTAGCCCATCATCCAGGCGTACCACGAACCGCCGTGCGGGGTCTGCTGGTTGGAGTTGGTGATGTCGTTGGCGCTCTGCGTCCAACCGGTGGCGCCCTGCTCGAAGTCGCCGTTGGTGAGGGCGTTGCCGGGGTTGGGGTTGCCGGTGGGCGAGCCGGTCGGGGACGGGCTCGGGCTGGAGGTGCTGCCGCCCGGGTCGGGCAGGGCGGTGCCGAGGGAGACGGCGGCCCAGGCCTTGGAGACGATGTACCGCTCCTGCGAGTTGCTGCCGTACAGGTCGGCGGCGGCCTGCAGGGTGGCGGTGCGGGCGGAGGAGTAGTTGGTGGTGGAGGTCATGTAGGTGCTCAGGGCGCGGTACCAGATGGCCGCGGCCTTGTCCTTGCCGATGCCGTTGAAGCTGTCGCCGTTGCACGGGGTGCCGTTGTGCGGCAGGCCGCCGATGGTCTTGGCGCCGGTGCCTTCGGCGGTCAGGTAGAAGAAGTGGTTGGCGATGCCGGAGGAGTAGTGCACGTCGACCTGGCCGGCCCGGCTGCTGTAGCAGGACAGCGAGCTGCCGTCGGCGGACGGGTTGTCCATCCGGCGCAGGTAGCCGTTGCCCATGTGGAGCTTCTCGCCGATGTAGTAGTCACCGGGGTCGGTGGTGTTGTTGGCGTAGAACTCGACCATGCTGCCGAAGATGTCGGAGGTGGCCTCGTTGAGGCCGCCGGACTCGCCGGAGTAGTTCAGGTTGGCGGTGGCGGCGGTGACGCCGTGGCTCATCTCGTGGCCGGACACGTCGAGCGCGGTCAGCGGGGTGTTGCCGTTCTGGCTGGAGCCGTCGCCGAAGGACATGCAGAAGCAGCTGTCGTCGTAGAACGCGTTCAGCAGCTGGTTGTCGACGTGCACGTAGGCCGGGGCGCCGCGGCCGTCGTTGCGGATGCCGCTGCGGTTGAAGGTGTTCTTGTAGTAGTCCCAGGTCTTGGCGAGGCCGTAGGAGGCGTCCACGGCGGCGCTCTCGCGGCTCGAAGTGGAGCCGTTGCCCCAGGTGTTGGTGGACTTGCTGAAGGTGCGGGCGTTCTGCGCGGGGTTGGACTGCGGGCTGTTGTACGAGTCGTAGACGACCGTGGAGCCGTGCAGCGCGTCGGTCAGCGTGTAGCCGCTGCCGCCCTGGCTGGTCTCCAGCGTGACCTGGCCGACGTTGACGCCGTTGCCGGTGCCGGAGATCTCCGGGTTGACCTCGTAGCTGTCCAGGACCGCGCCGCTGGCCGCGTCGATCAGCACCGCCTCGCGGGAGTTGGCGCCGGTGTCGCCCGCGCCGGTGACGGTGTTGCGGTAGGCCAGCACCGGGACCTTGCCGCCCGCCCAGACCACCAGCTGGCTGCTGTCGAGGTTGGTGGTGCGGGCCTGCTTGACGTGCTTGGCGCTGCGCTCGGCGGTCTTGGAGGCGTCCTGGGCGGACAGCTTCGGCGCCACCCCGGCGACCTTGAGTGCGCCGTCGTGCGCCCAGGTGGTGGAGGTGATCTTCCCGTTCTTGGCGCGGTGCACCACCAGGTCGCCGCCGACCACCGGCAGCCCCCGGTAGGTGCGGTCGTAGCGGACGTGCCGCGCACCGTCGTTGTCGACCAGGACGTCCTTGGCAACCAGGCGCTCGTCCGGGCCGAGGCCCAGCGCCTTGGCCGTCGCGCCGGCCTCCTTGCCGGCCTGGTCGAGCGCGGCCAGCCGGCCGACCGTGCTCATCGCCTGGAATCCGGCGCCCGGCTGGGTGGCGGCGCTGGCCTGCGCGACGTTCTGCGAGGTGGCCAGTGCGGCGGTGCCCAGGGTGAGGGCGGCCGCGACGGCCGCCGCCAGAGCGGTCTTGCGGTTCATCGGGTATTCCTCCCGCCGAGCCGGGGTTGATGGGGGACGGCCGGCGGCACCGAAGGGGTGTGGTGTCGCGGCCGGTTTCGGCTCGGCGGCAGGACGCTAGAACCGCGGACGGCCCTTGCGACATGCCCTCGCCAACTCCACAAGGGCCGCACAAGGGTCCTCCCGGGCACCCGGCAGGGGGCGGCCGCCAACGACCCTCGCGAATCTGAGAGTTGACTCTCAGATATTGTGAGAGCACACTCTCAGGAATGAATTCGGGCAACCCGCTCGGCGATGTCGAGCTCACCGATCCCAGGGCCATGCGCGCCCTGGCGCACCCCGTCCGGCTGGCCGTCCTGGAACGGCTGCGCCGCCACGGCCCGTCCACCGCGAGCGAGTTGGCCCCGCACGTCGGGGCCACGCCGACGGTGACGAGCTGGCACCTGCGGCACCTCGCCGAGTTCGGACTGGTGCGCGACGCCGAGCCCGGGCCGGACCGGCGCAAGCGGCGCTGGGAGGCGGTCGGGCGCGGGTTCCGGTACGCGCCGACGGACGACGGGGAGGGCGGCGCGGCCGCGCGCGCACTCTCGCGGCAGCTGTTCCTGCGCTCGGCGGACCTGCCGTCCCGCTGGATCACCGAGGTCGAACCCGAACTTCCGCTGGAGTGGCGGAGGTTGTCCGGCCTGGCCAACACCAGGGTGGTCCTCTCCCCCGCCGAGCTCGCCGAGCTGTCGGACGCGGTGGAACGGCTGCTCGCCCCGTACGTGCACCGCACCGCCGCCGAGTGGCCGGCCGGCGCGCGCGCCGTGCGGCTGATGCGGTACGCGCTGCCGGAGGCCGAGGACCCGGGGAGCGGCGAATGACCACGCTGGTCCGGGCTCCCGCCGCCGACCGGCCGCTGCGGCACGACCGGCGGTTCCGGCGGTTCTGGGCCGGCCAGGCCGTCTCCCAGTGCGGCGACCGGATCACCGAGTTGGCGCTGCCGCTGATCGCCGTCACCGCGCTGCACGCCTCCACCGCGCAGGTGGCCGCGCTGACGGCGGTGCTGTGGGCGCCGAACCTGCTGGCGGTGTTCCTCGGCGCGTGGGTGGACGGCCGCCGCGACCAGCGCCGGCTGATGGTGGTCGCGGACCTCGTCCGGGCGGCGGCCCTGGCCTCGCTTCCGCCGGCCGCGCTGCTCGGCGCGGTGACCCTGGGCCAGCTGTACGCGGTGGCGGCGGTGACGGGCGCGGCCGGGGTGCTGTTCAACAACGCGTACGCGCCGTTCTTCGCCCGCCTGGTGCCGCGGACCGCGTACCTGGCCGCCAACAGCCGCCTCAGCACCACCCGTTCGGCGTCGCAGATCGCCGGGCCGGCACTGGGCGGGGCGCTGGTGCAGCTGCTGTCGGCGCCCGTCGCGGTACTGGCGGACGCGTTGTCGTTCCTGGTCTCGGCCTTCCTGATCGGTCGGATCCGCCTGCCGCGGACGGAAGCCGACCGGGGCGGGCGGGCGGAGCCGATGCTGTCCCGGGCGCGGGCGGGCCTGCGCTTCGTGGTGCGCGATCCGGTGCTGCGGGCGAGCCTCGGCTGCTGCACCACCGTCAACTTCTTCACCCTGCTGGGCTACGGCCTGGTGGTGCTGTTCGCCGGCCGCACCCTCGGCCTGTCGGCGGGCAGCATCGGCGCGGCGTTCGGCCTCGGCTCGACCGGCGGCCTGCTCGGCGCGCTGCTCGCCCCCGCGGTGTCCCGCCGCCTCGGCCTGGGCCGCACCGTCCTCCTCGGCTCCGTGCTCTTCCCGGCCCCGATGGCGCTGCTGACCGTGGCGGACGGACCCGGATGGGCCCGGATGGGGATGCTGACGGCGTTCGAGTTCCTCTCCGCGCTGGGCGTGATGCTGTTCGACGTCAACCTCAACTCCCTGCAGGCGGCGGCCGTCCCGGACGCCCTGCGCAGCCGGGTGTCCGGCGCGTTCGCCACCGTCAACTACGGCGTCCGCCCGCTCGGCGCCCTCACCGGCGGGCTGCTCGGCACCACCGTCGGCCTCCGCCCCGCCCTGTTGGTCGCGGCGGTGGGAGGCACGCTGTCCGCCCTGTGGCTGCTGGCCTCGCCGATCCCGCGGATCCGCTCGCTCGACGACGTGCACCTGCCGTAGCGGCGGGAGCCGCAGTGGCGGCGGCCCCGGGCGCGGTCACGGTGCGGGTCGGAGCCGCTCGGTGCGGACGGCGGCGGGGAGCGCGGTCAGCCAGGCGTCCACTGCCTTCGGGTCGATCTCGCCGAGCAGGGCGAGGCCGGGGCCGGCCGGGTCGGCGCCGATCTGCCGGGCGTGCTCGCGCCAGGCGACCCGCTCCGAATGGAGGGCGAGGCGGCGGCCCGGCGGGATGCGGGTCAGGGCGACGTACACGGCGTCCAGCACCAGGGCGCCGCGCTGGGCCCGGCCGACGGTGATCGAGCGGACGTCCTGCCACGGGACGAGGGTCGCGCCCGGCCAGTCCGGCGTGCTCAGGCGCAGACCGGCCTCGGTGGCGGTGAGGCGGCGCCCGTGACGGAGGACGTACACGATCCCGAGCGCCGACGCCAGCGCCGCGGCCGCGATCAGCGTCATCAGTGCCCGCACGTCCGGCGCGGCGACGAACGGGCCGAGGACGGATCCGGCCCCGAGGGCGGCGACCATGAACCAGCCCGTGCCCCGCACCACCCGGTGCGCGCGAACAACGAGTCGTGCCTGCGGCATCGCGGTCCCCCTGCCCACCGCCGGAGCCGCGCAACGCGACCCGGCACCCCGGACCGGAATCCTGCCCGCTGCCCCGGCGCGCCAATCCCGAACCGCCGCTCGTCCCGAACGACGACAACTCGGCGACAAGTCAAGTGAGTTGACGCTGGCACGGGGCGCCCGGGCGGAGGCATCCTGGATACGGTCCGCCGCAACGCCGGAAGGGGAGGGCCGGATGGGGAGGTTCAGGTCAGCGGGCGTGGGGATGCTCGTCCTGGGTGCGCTACTGCTGCTGCTCCGCTTCGTCGACACGCCGGACGCCCGTCCGTCGGGCAAGCAGCCGACCCCGCCGGCGAACCCGGCACCCCTGCCGGGGTACACGCCCCCGCCACCGCCGCCCTATCCGGGCTGGCCGGGCCCTCCGCCGGGGAGCGTGTTCACGTTCCGGTAGCGGGCGGCCGGCCGAGGTCGAGGGTGAAGCTGAAGCGGTCGCCCCGGTAGAGGGTGCGGACGAGTTCCAGCGGGCGGCCGGCGTGGTCGTGGCTGTGGCGGTGCAGCAGGAGCATCGGCAGGGCCGGCGGGGTCCCGATCAGGAGGGCCTCGCGCGGGGTGGCGAGCACGGTCTCGATGCGTTCCTGTGCGCCGGCCAGGCGGATGCCGCGGGTGAGCAGGTGGGCGTAGAGCGAGCCGGCCGGGTCGAACTCCGTTGCCAGGCCGGGGACTCGGGCGACCGGCAGGTAGCTGGATTCCAGGCCGACGCGTTCCTCGTCGGCGTGCAGGACGCGTTCCAGGTGCCAGAGCGGTTCGCCGGGGGCGACGTCCAGGCGGGCGGCGAGGACGGGGTCGGCGGGCTGCCGGTCGAGGGCGATCAGGGTGCGGCCGGGGCGCAGGCCCTGGCGGGTGACGCCTTCGGTGTAGCTGGCCAGCGACAGCGGCTGCTCGATCTTGGCGCCGGCCACCACGGTACCCCTCCCCCGGCGGCGCAGGCGGCCTTCGAGCGTCAGGTCGCGCAGGGCCTGCCGGAGGGTGGCCCGGGCGACGCCGTACCGCTCGGCCAGCGCGGTCTCGGTGGGGAGTCGGCCGCCGGGCCCCAACTCGTCGAGCAGTTCTTCGAGTCGGGCTTTGACCAGGTAGTACTTCGGCACCCGCCCGTGCTCGGGGACGCCGGATCTGGCGGGGGCGAGGGCGGTGCGCTGCTCCATCGGCCCACCTTATCGAGCACGCCGCTCCGGCCGTCCACGAAGCATCACGAACAAGTAACCGGTCTGGTCTGAATTTTGACACTTGTTCATACAATTGTGCACTCGCCGGGGGGTCGTGCTCGCCCCGTCGCCCCATCCTCGCTGTGCCGGTGCAACCGCACCGTGTCGCTTTCCCGTTGGGAGACCCCGTGCGCAACTCCCGTTCCGCCCTTGCCCTTTCGGCTGCCGCAGTGGTCGCCGCCGCCCTGCTGCCGCTCGCCGGATCGGCCACCGCCGCCCCGGCCGCCACCGCCTCCTACAACGGGCTGCCGAACGGCACCAAGCAGGCCAAGACGCTGGTGATCGGCATCGACGGCACCCGCTACGACCGGCTGCTGACCGCCGACGCGCCGAACCTCAAGGCGCTGATGGCCTCGGGCACCACCGCCACCTCCAACCTGTACGCCAACCCGCTGGCGCCGACCCTCTCCGGCCCGGGCTGGTCGACCATCGCCACCGGCGTGTGGCCGGACAAGCACAGGGTGCTGGACAACGCGTTCACGGGCGCGCGCTTCGACCTCTACCCGGACTACGCCGGCCGGCTGGAGACCGCCGATCCGGGCAACTCCACGCTGGTGATCGGCTCGTGGAACCCGATCACCGGCAACGTCTTCAACAGCAAGGCCGACCTGCGGATCGCGGAGAGCGAGAACGACCCGAAGACCGCCGCCGACGCCGCCGACTTCCTCGCGCACGGCAACCCGGACGAGGTGTTCCTGCACTTCGACGAGGTGGACGAGGCCGGCCACAGCTACGGCGGCACCAGCAGCCAGTACATGTCGGCGATCCACGCCGCCGACGGCCTGGTCGGGCAGGTACTGGCCGCCCTCAAGTCCCGCCCCACGTACGGCTCCGAGGACTGGCTGATCGTCGTCACCACCGACCACGGCCACACCGACGCGGGCGGCCACGGCGGCAACTCCGCCAACGAGCGCCAGACCTTCATGATCCTCAACGGCCAGGGCCTCCCGGCCGGGGCGCGCCGCTACGACGTCAAGCCGGTGGACATCGCGCCGACCGTCCTCAAGCACGAGGGCGCGCCGATCGACCCGGCCTGGGGCCTGGACGGCTCCCCCGTGGACGAGATCGTCCCCGACGCGTTCGACGCGCTGCGGCCCGGCCTGCAGAGCCGGGTCGACGAGACCGGCATCGGCTCCGCGATCAAGGGCTTCACCCACACCCCGCCGGCCGGCTGGTCGATCGACAACTCCCGGATGCCGTCCGGCGGCGTCACCGAGTGGCGCGGCTGGGCGTTCGCCACGGACGAGTTCTGGACGGCCGCGCAGCTCGGCCAGAGCCGCGAGACCAACGTCCGGGCCCGCAACGTCTTCGCGGTCGCCGACTCCGACGAGTGGGACGACAAGGCGCACGGAGCCGGGCAGTTCGACTCCACGCTGATCTCCCCCGCCTACCCGGTGGCCGGGCTGAGCCGCGGCACGCTGTCCTTCGCCACCGACTACAAGATCGACGGCCCGCAGACCGGCGACCTGTACGTGGTGTTCGACAACGGCGCGCCGCAGCTGGTGAAGTCCTACCGGGCCGACCTGAACACGGTCGAGCACCTGAACATCACGGTGCCGGCGGGCGCGTCCACGGCGCGCTTCCAGTTCCGCTACACCGGCACCAACTCGGCGTTCTGGACGGTCGACCAGGTGGTCTTCTCCGGCTGAGCGCCCAGGGCCCGGCCGACCCCGCCGGCCGGCCCTACCGCGTCTTGACCACCACGCCGACCGCGAAGGCGATCTGGTCGCCGGTCAGGTCGGCGCGGGCGGTCAGGCGCAGCCGGGGCACGCCGTCGGGGACGGACGGGGGGCGGAAGCAGCCGACCGCGAGTCCTTCCTCGCGGCAGGCGGCGGCCCAGCGCACGGCGTGCTCCGGGTCCTCGGCCCGCACCGAGACCACCGCGCCGTCGGGGGCGGTGGCGTCGAGGCCGAACTCGGCGAGGCGGGTGGAGAGTTCGCGGGCCACCCGGAGGGCGTCGGCGGCCCGGCCGGGTTCGGCGCGCAGCAGGCGCAGCGCGCCGAGCGCGGCGCCGACGGCGGCGGGGTTGAGGCCGGTGTCGAAGATGAAGGTGCGGGCGGCGGAGATCAGGTGCCGGATCACCCGTTCGGGGCCGAGCACCACGCCGCCCTGGGAACCGAGCGACTTGGACAGGGTCGCGGTGGCGACCACGTCGGGCTGTCCGGCGATGCCGGCGGCGGCGCCCGCGCCGGCCCCGCCGGGGCCGAGCACGCCGAGGCCGTGCGCGTCGTCGAGGACCAGCGCCGCTCCGAACTCCCTTGCCACGGCGAGGTGTTGGGCGAGCGGGGCGGCATTGCCGTCGACCGAGAAGACCGAGTCGGTGACCACCAGGGCGCGAGCCTGGGTGCGGCCGGCGAGGGCGGCGCGGACGGAGCGCGGGTCGCAGTGGGCGGCGCGGGCGACCTGGCCCTTGGCGAGCCGGCAGCCGTCGATCAGCGAGGCGTGGTTGTGGGCGTCGGAGACGATCAGGGTGTCCGGGCCGGTCAGCGCGGTGAGCACGGCCAGGTTGGCGGCGTAGCCGGAGGAGAACACCAGGGCCGCCTGGTAGCCGCAGAACTCGGCGAGTTCCCGCTCCAGTTCGGTGTGCGCGGCGGTGGTGCCGGTGACCAGCCGGGATCCGGTGGAGCCGCCGCCCCAGCGCAGCGCCGCCTCGGCGGCCGCGCGGGTGACGGCGGGGTGCCTGGTCAGTCCGAGGTAGTCGTTGGACGCGAGGTCGAGCACCTCGTCCTCGGCGGTGCGGCCGCGCAGCCGCCTGGTCAGCCCGGCGGCCTCCCGTTCGGCCGCCGCCGCGTCCACCCAGTCGAACACCGTCTCCGGGCGAGCGGGCCGCGCTCCCGTGCTGACCTGCGAATCTTCCATGCCCGGCACTCTGTCACCCCGCCGGGCGCCGGGGCAACGGCCGCCGCCGCGATGTGCGCCTTCGCACATCGCGCCGCGGGGCCGTCGCCGTTCGGGGCCGGTCAGTTGCGGTAGCGGTACATGATCCGGCCCCGGGTCAGGTCGTACGGGCTGAGCTCGACCAGGACGCGGTCGAACGGGAGGATCTTGATGTAGTTCTTGCGGATCTTCCCACTGATGTGGGCGAGGACCTGGTGGCCGTTCTGGAGCTCCACCTTGAAGGTGGCGTTGCGCAGGCACTCCAGTACGGTGCCTTCGATTTCCAGGCCTTTGCTGATTCGCGGCAAGGTTTCTCGTCTCTCGAGTCGGTGATGCGAAGGGTGGCGGGCGGCGCCCCGGTCAGTGCGGGCGGCGCACCAGTTCGGCGAGGTGGCCGGTGCGCCGGGCGCCGAGCTGCTCGAACAGGGTGGTGGCGGCCGAGTTGGCCTGGTCGATCTCCGTCCACGCCGTGTCGATGCCGGCCTCGGCGAGGGTGGCGAGCGCGTGCCCGAGCAGGGCCCGGCCGGCACCCCGGCGCCGGAGCTCGGCGCGCACGGCGAGCAGCCCGATGCGGGCCCGCCTGCCCCGTGACACTACACGGATCAGGCCCGCGTACCGACCGTCGACCTCGGCGACCGCGTACAGCGACGGGTCGATCAGGGTGTCTCCGGGCGGGCAGGGGCGCAGCTCGGCGGGCATGGTGTGCCAGCCGACGGCGGCCTCGACCTGCGCCCGGACGTCTGTGTCGAGGGCGCGCAGCAGCCGTTCGTCGGCGGTGCCGGCGGGCAGGATCCGCACGCCCTCGGGCAGCGGCGCGACGGCGGTGCGGGTGGGCAGCAGGTACTCCCACTCTCGCCGCTGGACGGCGAAGCCGACGCGCTCCCAGCGGGCGGTCGTCTCGGCGTCCTCGCCGCCGACCAGGGTGTGCAGCACGGCGCCCGGCAGCTCGCCGAGCATCGCGGCGGCCAGCGGGTCGAACGCCTGGCCCTGCCAGACGTCGATGCTGAGGAAGAGTCGGCCGTCGGGCCGGTGGGAGACGTCACCGCGGCCGACGATCTGCTCGTCCGCCACCGCCTGCCACTGGGTCTCGTCGACCCGGTTGATCATCACAGTGTTCATGGCTGTCGCCTTTCGGAAGTGCCTGCACAGCAGGGCGCTCCCGACAGCGACTCGATCAGCCGCACACCGTGAGGAAAAGGGGGAGCACCCACCTTGGCCGAGCTCTCATGGGTGTTCACCTCCTTGCGTCCTGTCACGGTGACCCGAACGTTAGCAACCACGCGGTGGCCGCGCCAAGCGATTTAATTTCCGGCGGAGTTCGCCGGGTCTCGGGCACACTCGCCCGGTGGATCTCCCCCTGTTGACGGCCGCGGTCGAGCGCGGCGACACGCCTGCCCTGCGAGAACTGCTCGACCGGCTCCCGACGGCTGCGCCGGCGGGCGAGGCCGGGTCCGCGCTGCTGGCCGCGGCCGCGTACCGGGGTGCGGACGAGCTGGTGGCGGCCCTGGTGGAGGCCGGTGCCGACGCCTCCCGTCCCTGGCCGGGCGGGGTCGATCCGGTGGTGTGGGCGGCGTGCAACGGACACGTCCGGACGCTCTGGCACCTGCTGGCGAACCTGCCGCCGGGCGCTGCCGAGGACGCCGGCGGCCGGGCGCTGGCGGCCGCGCGAGCGACGATCGACGCCGGGCCGGGGCTGCCACCGCCCGGGGTGTGGGGCGTGGTGACCGAGTTGGAGGCCGGACTCGGGGTGCGGCACTCGCCCGGGGAGCTGCTGGCGCGGGCGCTGGTGCACGGCCGCTCCGACTGCGACGACTGGTTCGCCTCGCTGTTGCCGTTCGGCCGCCGGCCGTCCGCGGACCTCTTCCACTGGGCGCGCGCCCGGTACCTCGATGCGCCGTCCGCGCCGCAGCGACGCTTCGCGCTCGACGCGATCCGTTTTCTCGACCTGGGGATCGACGAGTTCGACGAGGACACCGACCCGGTGGACGCGTTCCGCGCGGAGGCCGCGGCGTTCCTGCGGCCGCTGATCGACCGGGAACCGGACCCGGAGGCCCTGGCCTGCGCGATCTCCGCGTTCGCCTCGTTCCACTCGTCCGCCCCGGTCACCACGTCCGCCGGCTCCGGTCGGCCCGAGCTGCCGCAGTCCGTGCTGGCCCATCGCGACCACCCCGAGCAGTCCGTCCGGTGCGCCGTCGCCAATGCCGTCGCCGGGGCCGTCAAATGGGGTGCCCGCGACCGGCGGCCCGAGACGGTGTCCGCGCTGCTCGGGTTCACCGCCGATCCCTTCTTCCGCATCCGGGCCGTCTCGCTGCACGCGCTGTACGAAGCCGCCGATGTTGACGCGCCGGCTGCGCGGGCCGCCATCGCCGCCCGGCTGCACGATCCCGTGCGGGAGGTCGCGATCCAAGCCGCCGGGGCGCTGGCCCGGCGCGGGGACAGCCGCGGGTTCGCCGCCCTCGACGAGGTGGAACCCGAGCTGACGAACCGTCACGATCCCAACACGTCGCTGGTCGCCGCCATCCGGTGGCGGCTGGCATCGGAATCCCGCTGACGCTGTCGCCGACGCGTGGAACGCTTGGCGGGAGGGCGGGCCGGGCATGGTCCGGGCAGGGCGGGAGGGGGTTCGTGATGAGCCGTCGGATTAGGCGCTGGGCGCTGGGGGTCGCGGCGTGGTGGCTGTGGCTGCCGTTGCTGGCCGCGCTGGTGTGGCTGGTCAAGCACGCGGTGTTCGGTGGGTTCGGGCAGCAGGACCAGAGCTACCGGCTATTGCTGGAGCGGGAGTTCTTCCCGCACCGCGGGCCGGTGGACGCGGCGCCGCTGTTCTGGTTCTGGGTCGCGGTCGGCCTGGGCGGCACGGTCTGGGCGGTGCTGGGGGCCGAGGCCCGTACGGGGGCGTGGTTCGGCGGCTGGCGGGTCAGGGTCGTCGTCGGGGTGCTGGCGCTGGCCGTGGTCGCCTCGCTGGCGCGCGGCTGGACGGGGGTGTGGGACGACGACAAGGACGCGGGCCGGTTCTACGCCGCGGCGACGGTGCTGGACGTGCCGAAGGGCACGGCGACCCCGCGTTCGGTGCTGGCGGTGACGGAGCACACCCGGCCGGGCGACGGCGGCCGCTGCGACCTGCTGGGGACGGCGGACGTGCCGGCCTGCGTGAAGACCGAGTCGATGCCGGACTTCGACTTCGAGGCCCGCACCGCCTCGTACGCGGCGGCCACCAAGGCGCTCACCGACAGCGCGGGCCTGTCCTCGGGCATCCACCTGATGGGCCACAGCCTGCACTACCTGCCGAACGCGGGGAAGGACGGCGGGGTGTGGACGGCGGTGCTGGACGGCTCGGGCGAGCAGCCGATGGAGGGCGTCGCGGTCTGGGACGGCGGATCGAACTCAGTGGTCAGCTGCGGGTTCCGGGGCGAGCACGCGTTCGGCCGGGCGTTCGGCGGGACGGGCGCGGTCAGCCTGCGCAACCTGCTGGCCGAGCGCTTCCCCGACCTGGTCTACAGCGAACAGGACATCTGGGGCTACTGCGACGGCCCCGACCCGCGCACCGCGCAGCCGGTGGTGGTGATCTCGGTGGCCCGGCAGATCGGCTGGAAGCAGCGCACCGTGATCGCCCCGGCCGGGGTGCTGGTGCTGCGCGGCTCGCCGGACGGGCGGCCGGACATCGCCTACCGGGCGCAGGTCGCGCCGGGCGAGCTGCCGGGCGCGGTGTACCCGGGGTCGGTGGTGCGCTCGCAGATCCGCGAGGTGCAGTGGCTCGGCGGCCGCGGCGCGAAGGACGACCGGGGCTTCGGCTTCTCGCACACCTCGGCGGCCACCAACGCCACCAACCCCGGTGAGTTCCTGCTGCGTTCGAAGGCGGACGGGCACCTGTACTACGTGACGCCGCTGGTCCCCCGGGAGAGTTCCTCGCAGCTGGTGGTGGCGTTCGCGGTGCTCCAGGCCGACCGGGTCGACAACGGCCTCAACGACCTGCACGTGTACCTCCGCGCCGACGACGCCCCGCCAGTGAACCTGGACGTGCTGGCCAGCCGGATGGTCTCCTACATGGCGCAGCAGACCTCCATCACCATCAGCGCCGGCCCGGGCGGCGCCCTCCAGGAGCTGATCCCGTTCGGCAAGGACATGTGGCGCGGCTTCGTGGACTTCAACGGGCAGACCCAGGACTACATCGACCTCTCCGGCGACGCGACGGTCACCCCCAACCTGGTCTCCCTGACCGGCCCGATCACACCCCCGGGCGGCCAGCCCCAACCCCAACCCCAACCGAGCACCCAGCCGTCCGGCCCACCCGCGGCCGGCTGCGGCGGCGACCCCGGCCAGCTGTCGAACTCCCAACTCGCGGCCTGCATCGCCGAGTTGTCCAAGGCCCTGCAGGGCCGCGTGCACGACTAGCCCCGCCGGGTGGGGCCCTCAGGGGGTGGTTGCGCCCTGTTCGTAGGCGGTCATGGTGCGGACGAACAGGGCGCGTTCGGCGGGGGTGAGGGGGGCGAAGGCGGCCTGCCAGGCGGCGGCGCCGTTGGCGAGCCAGCGTTCGACGGCGGTGCGGGTGGCGGGGTCGGCGGTGAGGGAGACGATGGTGCGGCGGCGGTCGTCGGGGTCGGGGGTGCGTTCGAGGACGCCCTGCTTGGCGAGGTCGGCGACCATCAGGCTGACCGTGGTGGGGGCGACTTCGAGGCGGGCGGCGAGGGTGCCGACCGGCATCGGGCCGTCGTAGACCAGGTAGGAGAGCAACGACAGGTGTCGGGGCGCGAGTTGGAAGCCGGCCAGGGCGTCGGGGACGGCGATCCGCTTGACCCGGGCGGCGACCCGGGGCATCAGCAGCAGCATGGCCCGGACGGCGTCCGGTGCGGTGAGGCCGTCGTCCGGTGCGTGCTGCGACTCCGGGTGGGCCATCCGGGCCTCCTGCTGATGTCCGTTCCTGCGGGCGCGCCCACGGTACCGGACGGGCGGTTCAGCGCGGCGGGTGCGGGGCGGACGGCGGCAGCAGCTGGGTCTCCTCGTAGGCGAAGTGCGCCTCCAACCCGTCGGTGAGCCGGTCGAGTTCGGCGCGCAGGTCGGCGGCGTCGGCGTCGGGTGCGGCGAGCCGGGCCTCGAAGCGGGCCAGGGCGTCGGCGACGGTGCGGTGTTCGGCGCGCAGCCGGGCGAGGGCGGGGATCAGCTGCGGGTACTGCCGTTCGAAGGCGGTGAACGCGCCGTCCTCGCGGGTGTGGTGCATGCCGAGGCCGTAGCAGAACTGCAGGCAGTGGTCGCGCAGTTGGGCGGCGAGGTCGGGTCCGGGGACGGGGCCGGCGTCGTCCAGGCGGGTGCGCAGGTCGGCGAGTTGGCGGCGCAGGTCCTCGTGGTGGAGCCGGAGTTGGGCGACCACGCGGCCGGCCAGCGCGGGGTCGACGGACAGGTCGAGGGGGTGCAGGGCGACGACCGGGATGGTGCGGTCGGTGCGGCTCGCGTACTCGGCGAAGGCGGGGACCAGGCGGGCGTGTTCGGCGAACTGGTGGTCGCGTTCGGCGCCCTCCAGTTCGACGGGCCGCACCGACAGGGTGGTCAATCCGCCTTCGCCGTCCGGGAGTTCGACGGTTCCGCCGCCTGCCGCGAACAGGTTGCGGTACCACTGGGGGTGGTCGGCGGCGCCCCCGTTGGAGCCGAAGACCAGGTAGCGGCCGGCGTCCTCGCGGTAGGCGAGCGGGGTGGTGCGGGGGCGGCCGGTGGTGCGGCCCGCCGTGGTGAGCAGCAGCAGGGCGGAGAAGCCCTCCACCTGTCCGCCCCGCGCCCGGAACTCCGCGACGACCTGCTGGTTGAAGTCCATGGCCGATCCTCTCCCCCGCACCCAGATTGTGTTTGCAAGCAAAGGCAATCTAGACAGGACTCCGCGCCTCGGTCAACTGCCCGCCGAGCAAGCGGACATGACGCGACATCAGAAGTCGTAGACCGTCACCGGTGTGCCGCGCCCGGTGAGCCGGGCCGTCACCAGCGGCTCGACGTGCTCCCACCGCCCGCCGGCCAGGCCGCAGCCGATCCGCGGCATGTGGACGGAGGCGCCCAGCCGCCGGGCGTGGCCGCCGAGGGCGTCGAGGGCGGTGTCGACGGCCTCGTAGCGGATCGGGACGCCGGTGGAGCGGCTGGTCCGAATGCCGCGCTGGCCGACCATGTTGGCCACCCACAGGTACGACTCGACCTGCACCAGCTGCACCGCGCCGAGCCCGAAGTCGTTGCCGGCCCGCTCCCGGTGCCAACGCCGGTACGCGGCCTCCGGCTCGGGCCAGCGACGGGAGAGCGCCAGCACGAAGCCCTTGCCCCAGCCGCCGAGGTCGTTGCAGACGTGCGCGATGATCCGGTTGCCCTTGCCCTGCGGCGCGGTGGCGTCCCCGCGCAGGTAGGTGATGGTCTGTTCCATCCGGGCATGCTGCCATCCGCCACCGACAACGGCGACAGCGGCGACAGGGGTCGCGGCGGTCAGTGCGCGTATCCGGGGCCCGTGTAGCTCCGGGTGACGGTGCTCTCGGTGCCGGGGGTGACGGTGACGAACTGGCCCATCATCCCGGCGTCCTCGTGGCGCAGCAGGTGGCAGTGGTACATGTACGGCTCGACGGGGTCGGTGAACGGGCCGAAGGCGACGGCCAGGCGGACGGTGGCGCGGGCGGGGGTGAAGACGGTGTCCTTGTGGCCGCCGGTGGGGCGGCCGTCGGCGTCCAGCACCTGGAAGGCGACTTCGTGGATGTGGAAGTTGTGCGGGGCGCCGGTGGCGTTCTCGATCTCCCAGATCTCGACGGCGCCGGCGGGCACGACCTCGTCGATGCGCTGCATGTCCATCGGGCGGCCGTTGATGCTGTCGCGGCCGCTGAGCGTGAAGCGGCGCACCCGGGCGCCGGCGGGCGGGTGGATCGGGTCGGGGGCGGGCAGCGCGGTGGGCGGCGCGGGCGCCGGCGGGAGGGCGTCGGTGGCGGTGAAGCGGATCAGGTCGAGGTCGCCCTTGCCGATGTCGAGGCCGTTGTCGAGGGTGCGCAGCACGACGTTGTCGCCGGGGGTGAATGCGACCAGGATCTCGGCGCGTTCGCCGGGGGTGAGGTCGAGGGTGTCGGTGGGGACGGGGGCGGGCAGCAGGCCGCCGTCGGTGCCGACCAGGTGGAACGGGCGCCGGTCGGCGAAGCTCAGGTGGTACATCCGGGCGTTGGAGGCGTTGAGCAGGCGCAGCCGGACGCGGGCGGTGGTGACGGTGAAGCGCGGGTTGTAGGTGCCGTTGACCAGGATGCGGTCGCCGAGGATGCCGAAGGGGCCGCTCATCGGGTCGCCGTCGAGCCGGCCGCGGTCGGTGAGCTTCTTGTCCTGGAGGATCAGCGGGATGTCGTCGGTGCCGTAGCGGCCGGGGAGTTCGGCGTCCCGGTCGTCGTCGATCAGGAACAGTCCGGCGAGGCCGCGGTAGATGTGCTTGGCGGTGGCGCCGTGCGGGTGGGGGTGGTACCAGGTGGTCGCGGCGGGCTGGTCGATCGTCCAGCTGGGGGTCCAGCGGCCGCCCGGGGCGATCAGTTGGTGGGGTCCGCCGTCCATCGCGGCGGGCAGCCGCATGCCGTGCCAGTGGACGGTGGTGGCCTCGGGGAGGGTGTTGCGGACGGTCATGGCGATCCGGTCGCCGCGGCTCGCGCGCAGGGTGGGGCCGAGGTAGGAGCCGTTGAAGCCCCAGGTGTCGGTGGGGCGGCCGGGCAGCAGTTCGGTCCGGGCGGCGAACATGGCGAGGTCGAAGCGGCGGATGCCGTCGGCTTCCCGGACGGGGTGCAGCAGCGGCGGGATGCGCAGCGGCGTGGACAGGTCCAGCGGCGGGGGCGGCGGCAGCGGGCGGGCGGCGTCCGGTCCGCAGCCGGCGGTGAGGCCGGCCGCGCCGGTGAGCGCGGCGAGTCCGAGGAAGGTCCGCCGGTTGACGGGCGGCCGGTGGGCGGGGCAGTGGCTCATGGGGTCAGCGCCGGGACGACGTGCGCGCCGTACGCGTCGATGGTGGCCTCGCGGGCGTCGTGCATCGCGTACATCGCGAACTGGTCGACGCCCAACTCCCTTAGGGTGCGCAGCTTTTCGATGTGTGCTTCGACGGGGCCGAGCAGGCAGAAGCGGTCGACGACGCTGTCGGGGACGAAGTCGGTGGAGGGGTTTCCGGCGCGGCCGTGGTGGCTGTAGTCGTAGCCGTGCCGGTCCTTGATGTAGGCGGTGAGTTCCTCGGGGACGGCGGCGGAGTGCTCGCCGTAGCGGGCGACCAGGTCGGCGACGTGGTTGCCGACCATGCCGCCGAACCAGCGGCACTGTTCGCGGGCGTGGTCGAGGTCGTCGCCGACGTAGGCGGGCGCGGCGACGCAGACGGTGATCGCGGCGGGGTCGCGGCCGGCCTCCTCGGCGGCGCGGCGGACGGCCTTGACCATCCGTTCGGTGAGGTAGGGGTCGGCGAGCTGGAGGATGAAGCCGTCGGCCTTCTGCCCGGTCAGGGCGAGGGCCTTGGGGCCGTAGGCGGCCATCCAGACCGGCAGGCGGCCGTCCTTGATCCACGGGATGCGGATCGGGGTGCCGTCGACGACGGCCTCGCGGCCCTCGGCGAGGTCGCGGATGGCGTCGACGGCCTCGCCGAGCCGGGCCAGGGTGTTCGGCGGGCGGCCGGCGACGCGCATCGCGGAGTCGCCGCGCCCGATGCCGCAGACGGTGCGGTTGCCGTACATGTCGTTGAGGGTGGCGAAGGTGGAGGCGGTGACCTCCCAGGTGCGGGTGCCGGGGTTGGTGACCATCGGGCCGACGTGCAGGTGCTCGGTGTGTTCGAGGATCCGGCTGTGGATCACGAACGGCTCCTGCCAGAGCACGGCGGAGTCGAAGGTCCAGCCGTAGCGGAATCCGTTGCGTTCGGCGCGGCGCATCAGGTCGACGACCTTCGCGGCCGGCGGGTCGGTCTGCAGGACGAGTCCGAAGTCCACTGCGGGGGTTCCCACTTCCGTAGGCTGAGGGGGGTCAGAGGTACTGGCAGGTGGAGCGGGGCAGGAAGGCACCGTGGCCGGGGCGGCCGAGGTACTGGCCGCGGTCGAGGACGACCTCGCCGCGCGACAGCACGGTCTCCACCCGCCCGGTGACGGTGCGGCCCTCGTAGGCCGAGTAGTCCACGTTCATGTGGTGGGTGGCGGCGGACAGGGTGTGGGTGGCGTGCGGGTCGTAGATCACCACGTCGGCGTCCGCGCCGGGGGCGAGGGTGCCCTTGCGCGGGTAGAGGCCGAACATCCGGGCGGGCGCGGCGCAGGCGATCTCGATCCACCGGCGGCGGGTGAGGTGGCCGTCGACGACGGCCTGGTGCAGCAGGTCCATCCGGTTCTCGACGCCGGGCAGGCCGTTGGGGATCTTCGAGAAGTCGCCGCGGCCGAGTTCCTTCTGGCCCTTGAAGCAGAACGGGCAGTGGTCGGTGGAGACCACCTGGAGGTCGTCGGTGCGCAGCCCGCGCCACAGGGCCGCCTGGTGGTCCTTGGGGCGCAGCGGGGTGGAGCAGACGTACTTGGCGCCCTCGAAGTCGGGTTCGGCGAGGTTGTCGGTGGACAGGAACAGGTACTGCGGGCAGGTCTCGCCGAAGACCGGCAGGCCGAGGTCGCGGGCGGCGGCGAGTTCGGCGAGCGCCTCGCGGGCGGAGACGTGCACCACGTACAGCGGGGCGCCGGCCACCCGGGCGAGTTGGACGGCGCGGTGGGTGGCCTCGGCCTCCAGCAGCGCCTTGCGGACCTCGCCGTGGAAGCGGGGGTCGGTCTCGCCGCGGGCGAGGGCCTGTTCGACCAGGACGTCGATGGCGGGGCCGTTCTCGGCGTGCATCATGATCAGGGCGCCGGTGTCGGCGGCCTGCTGCATGGCGCGCAGGATCTGGCCGTCGTCGGAGTAGAAGACGCCCGGGTAGGCCATGAACAGCTTGAACGAGGTGACGCCCTCGCCGATCAGGCCGGGCATCTCGCGCAGCGTCGACTCGTTGACGTCCGACATGATCATATGCAGGCCGTAGTCGACGGCGCAGCGCCCGTCGGCCTTGGCGTGCCAGGCGTCCAGGCCGGCCCGCAGCGAGGCGCCCTGGGACTGGACGGCGAAGTCGATGATCGTCGTGGTGCCGCCCCAGGCGGCGGCGCGGGTGCCGGTCTCGAAGGTGTCGGAGGCGTACGTCCCGCCGAAGGGGAGCTCCATGTGGGTGTGGGCGTCCACGCCGCCCGGGACGACGTACTTGCCGGTGGCGTCGAACACCCGCTCCGCCGTCCAGTGGTGGCGTCCGGGCAGGGCGAGGGCGACGACGGTGCCGTTCTCGATCAGCACGTCGGCGGGCGTCTCGTCGGCGGCGGTGACGACCAGCCCGCCGGTGATCAGGGTCCGGGCCACCGCGTTCACGCCCCGGTGAGCGGGCCGTAGGCGTCCGGTCGGCGGTCGCGGTAGAACGCCCACTGCCGGCGGACCTGGTCGATGACGTCGAGGTCGAGGTCGCGGACGACGAGTTCCTCGTGCTTGTCGGAGGCGACCTCGCCGACGAACCGGCCGCGCGGGTCGACGAAGTAGCTGGTGCCGTAGAAGTCGTCGTCGCCGTACTCCTCGACGCCGACCCGGTTGATCGCGGCGACGAAGTACTCGTTGGCGACGGCGGCGGCGGGCTGTTCCAGCTGCCACAGGTAGGCGGACAGGCCGCGGCTGGTCGCCGACGGGTTGTAGACGATCTCCGCTCCGGCGAGGCCGAGGGCCCGCCAGCCCTCCGGGAAATGCCGGTCGTAGCAGATGTTCACGCCGACCTTGCCGACCGCGGTGTCGAAAACCGGCCACCCGAGATTCCCGGGCCGGAAATAGTACTTCTCCCAGAATCCGTGCACCTGGGGAATGTGGTGCTTGCGGTACTTTCCGAGGAAACTCCCGTCGGCGTCGATCACGGCGGCGGTGTTGTAGTAGAAACCGGCCTGCTCGATCTCGTAGACGGGCACCACCATCACCAGCTGCAACTCGCGCGCCAGCGCGCACATCCGCCGCACGGTCGGGCCGTCCGGGACGGGCTCGGCCCAGGCGTAGTGCTCGGGTTCCTGCACCTGGCAGAAGTACGGCGCGTTGAACACTTCCTGGAACCCGATGATCCCGGCACCCTGCGCGGCGGCGTCCCGCGCGGCCTTCTCGTGCGCCGCGATCATCGATTCCTTGTCGCCCGTCCACGCGGTCTGGAACAGGGCAGCCCTGACGATACGACTCATGGTCGCACTCCTCGCTCGAAGGCCGACGGAAAAGGCACCGTAGATCGTCGAGACTAGGAGCTCAATTCGGAATGCCGAAGTGCCACGCGGGGACGGAAGGAAACCCGATATAGGGACGATGTACAGATAGTCCGTTTTACGGAATGGAATTCATCCTCCCGTCCACACCGCCCCGCAGGGCCTGGACAACAGGGCGATCCCCGCTGCGACCCTCAGTCGGTATCGGTGGCGGCCAGCATCGCGATCCCGTGGCCGTCCGGCCGGAGGACGGCCACGGCCAGATCCCATGCGACCTGGTGGAACCAGGGGGACTTCGGCTCGATCGTCCACCAGGTTGCCCTCCGCACCAGCTCTGCCGTCTGCTCGATCGGCAGAACTGTCGGCGCGCCCACCAGCCCCGCCAGCGACTGCCACGTCGCCAGCCTGCCGTACGCGCCGTGGAGGCCCCGCCCGTAGGCGGGCGACCGCACGGCTGCGGTCAGCAGCACTCGGTACACCGTGTCCGGCGTCGCCGGACGGAGCGGCCGGGCTGCGCCCTCGGCTTCGGGCCAGGGCTCAAGCGGAAGACGCGAGAAAACTGCCGGGAAGGTGCTTTGCGCCACCGGATCGGTACACCGGAATTCCTGCCCGGCGACCTTTCCATTCGACTCGGCACGCCAGTGCGCAACGACGCAACCGCTTGCCCGGACGAACGTTTCGTCCCCGACTTCGGCGAAGTCGATCTCCTCGGCATCGCCGCGGAGCGGAGGCAGAGGGGTGGAACAGAGTCCGGCCGGGGCCATGACCGGGGTCGCCGAGATCGTCCAGGTCCAGTTCCGGGATGCTCCCGAAGGCCGGCGCACCCCGAGCTCTTCGGGCATGAGCGTCAGCGGCAAGACGGCGAGGGGGTGCCCATCAGCCCGCAGGGCGCGCGTGAAAGAAATGATCTCGGGTAGTTCTGCCACCTCCACCCCGACAAGGAGGAGCTCCTGGACCAGGCAGGCCGAGAATTCGTACTGATAGGACGACCTCAGGGCCCCCGAAAATCCCAAGGAGGTGAGGTCACTGGCGCTGTGGTGGTGTGCGACTATCGCGGCCAGAGTCCTCGCCGACGGAGGCCCGGCGATCTCGTCCATCGCCGGAAGCGCAATCAGCCGCAGCAAGGTTTGCAGGCCGGCCGTCCCGGAAGTCGAACCGAGCGTACGGAAGAGATGGTCAAGTGCGAATACGGCCCGCACATTGACCGGCCCCTGCTGCGTGGCCGCCAGCCGGACGAGCTCGGCACCGAGGCCACCGACCACTTCGAACTCTGAGCCGCCGATCAGCGCGGTGATCTCAGCGTGCAGCTCGGCGGCCGCAGTCTCGTCGCCCTCCGAAGCCGCCAGGGCTCCAGCCGCGTCAAAGGCCATGTTCGTTCTCGTTCCTCATATGGAGAGGGGGCCCGACGCTGTGGTGGCGGGCCCCCTCGCTGTGTACGTCAGGGGGTATAGGTCTACGGGTAGGCGCTGAGGATGGAGTCAGTACGTGGGTGAATTGCCAGCCTAATGTATTTTTCGCCCTTGGCACCGACGATCCGATTCACAGCCCACCGGAGCCAAGACCTTTCACTGAGCAATGAGTCCCGCTTTCGACATATTCGTACTTCATGTCGGCCCGCGGAACTGCTTCGACGAAGGACGCCCTTCCGGAACCGTCGACAATCGCGGTCCGGGACTGGACCTCACCCGCGGCATTGCCTTCCTGCATCTTCTGGTGGGCGGTTTTGAATGCCTCGATCGCGGCCTTGTGGGCTTCGGCGGCACTTGCCTGCGCTTCGAGCCTGGAGGCGAGGGCCCTGTCAGCGGTTTCCTTGGCGTCGGTCGCGACCTGGCGGGCCTGCGCTGGAGACGGAGTAGTCGGCGCTGCGGGCCGCCGCATCCGCACTGACGGCGAAGGCGCGCGCCTGGGCGGCGTACGCGGCGGCCTTGTCCGCGGCCTCCTTGGCCTGACGGGCGGATTCGGCGGCCTTGACGGCCCACTCGTCGGCCTCGGCGGCGGAAGCCTGAGCCTGCTCGGCATGGCCGCCGGCCTCGTTGGCCGCGCCACGCGCAGTGGCGTAGAACTCGGCGGCCTCGGCTGCATGCTGGCGGGCGAGAGCCGTACCGCCGCCTGCGTCCTGCAGGTACGAGGCGATAGTCACCACATGCGCCGCGGTCACGGCGTCGCGCTGCTGTGCCTTGGGCAAGCCAACGGCGGGTAATGCGCCGAGGCGCGAGACCGGACCGGACAGTGCGGCCTGGGCGGCGGCGTGGACCTCGGGACCGCCGGTGGACATGATCCGGGTGACCGCAAGGCGATTGTCGGTGTCACGGGCGGTGTACTGACCGGTGGTCAGGAACGCGGCGATGTCGCGGTGCCCCGATGTCGCCTGCGCAGAGCGGGGCCGCTCCGGCGGCGGGGGACAAGTCGACCGTGGAGGCGGAGACGGCGCCGACGCTCTGCTCGGTGACGCGCACTCCGTTCCACCACGCACCGGCGGTGCGGCCGGCACCAACCACTTTCGCGTTCGTGCCCGTATCGACGGCCGCAGTAGTGGTCTTGGCCGGCGCGATGCCGTAGACCGGCACAGTCAACTGGGCCGAGGCGGCGACGCTGAGCCTGGGACAAACCATTGGACCCGCTGACGGGGGTGCGTCGTAGGGTTCGGGGCGCGGAGATCAGGGCTGCGGCGATGCCGGCGAAGGCGAGGAAGTGCTCGGCCTTGCGCTCGTAGCGCCGGTGCGGACGCCGGCACCCGCCGAGCCAGGACATCGTGCGTTCGATGACCCAGCGGTGGCGGCCCAGCCGTTGGGAGGACTCGACTCCACGGCGGGCGATGCGCGGGACGACACCGCGTGACCGCTGCCACCGCCGCAGGTGGACCTTCGATCCGTTCTTTCCGCGGTCAGTCGGATTCGGTCCGGTCAGTGGCCCCCTTTGAGGGCGCGGATGCTCACCGAGTCGGTGGCGCACGGCGACCAGTCCAGCTCGCCCTGGGCGCCGAGTTCGTCCAGGACGACCCGGTACAGCCGCGCCCAGACCCGCTCGCGGCTCCACGTCGCGAAACGCCGGTACACCGTCTGCCGGCAGGCCCCGAGGACCGGCGGGAGCTGGCGCCAGGTGCAGCCCGAGGTCGCCACGAACACGATCGCGGCCGGCACTTCACGGTCTCCGGCCCGCCGTCGGCCACCGCCCTGCGGACGCTGAACGACCATCGGTGACACCACCCGTCGAAACAACTCCCACAACTCGTCCGGGACCAGGCGCTCAACAAGGCTCTCCACGACCACTCAACAACCCCTGGCACCAAGAGAAACGACGTCTTGGTACTCCAGCTCGGCTTCGCGATCTTGTTGGTACGCGGTGGGGCTTCGGGAGCGACGGCGAGCCGGGGTCTCGCCGAGTGGCGCTCGGTAAGGTCGGATCATGGACACCGATGAGAGTGGCTCTGCCGATGTGGCACCGGCTCTGAACTGGCAGGACGCGTCAACATTGCGATGGGTTGAGCGCCCCGACGACGTCGACGCCGCCTTCGACCGGGGTGAGCCCCATGTCGGGGTGGCAGTGATCTTTCTGGCGTTGAATCACGACAACGCAGATGCGATCTTGTCTCAGGTCGCTCGGGCGATGTCGGCTGATGATCCGGAGATCCGTCGGCAGGGCGTTGTTGCCCTGGCCCATGTGGCCCGGCTGCACCGCGTCGTGGATCAACGATGTCTCAATCTGCTGCGCGGCTTCCCTCGCGGCAACGAAGCCGACGATGACCTGTGGTCTTTCGTGGAGCACCGGCTGCTGCCATGGTGGCTCTGGCGTCATCACGCCGGCCAGCGAGTGCTCTGGCTGCTGTGTGACAGATGGCGGGGTTGAGATGCTGTGGCCTATGCCGGGAACGGGAACGGCCACCGCGTGATCATCAAGGGTTGGGTGGACTCATGGTGATCGTACGGCGGCCGCAGGCCAAAACACGGCGGCCGCCCGGTGGTGGGGCGATGTTCGACCAGGCGATGTCGAGGATCGCGGGAAGGCTCCGTCGGGTTGAGCACCTCGGTGCCGACGACGGCGTGCTGATTGTCGACGAGACCGGGTTCTTGAGGAAGGATCGCAGGACGACGGGCGTGCAGCGGCAGTACACCGGCAGGGCCGGACGGATCGAGAACTGCCAGGTCGACGTGTTCCTCACCTACGCCTCGCGTCACGGGCGGGCCTTGACCGATCGCCGGCTCCACCTTCCCGAGCAGGCCTGGTGCGAGGACGCCGAGCGTCGCACCCGCGTGGACGTCCCTGACCGGGCGAGGTTCGCGACCAAGCCCACGCTGTCCGGGCAGATGATCGGGCGGCACTCGGGGCCGGGGTCACCGCTTCGTGGGTGACCGGCGACCGGCGACGAGGCCTACGGCCAAGACCCGGTCCTGCGGGCCCTGTTGGAAGCCTGCGGGATCGGCTACGTCCTGGGCGCCGACGCGACACCTCCAAGACCCGCTCAGCCCAACCGCGCTGTTCGCAGCAGCGACCCGATCGACCTGTCAGTCCCCGAGATCCGCCGTCTGCTCGGGACACTGCTCGATCCGCCCAGCGCCACCCCGAACATGCTGCCGGCCTGGTCAGCCCGGCGCCGGCGACCCCGGACCACAGCCCGTCGCAGCCACTACCGGCGCCGGCTCTCCGCCCCCTTCACCGCACAGATCGCAAAGCCACACTGGCGTATTAGCCCCCCGTGCGCGTCAACTCCACTCGGGAACCGGGTCCCTGACCGTGCCCGACCCGGCCGTTCGACGTGGACCCGGACACCTTCGACGGCATCCTCGACCGGCTGCGGGCCGCCGGCGCCCGACAACGGCCGCAGCGACCATCCGCTGTGCGCCTGGGGCCTGTACTTCACCGACCCGGCGGGCAACCTGTTCGAGGTCATGACCACCGCCTGAACCGCTCACCCCCGCAGGGCCGCGACCGCCTGCCGGGCGGCCTCGCCGATGGCGCGGTCGATCGCGGCGTCGTCCGTATCGGGCCGGGAGCGGGTGAAGACGGCGGCGGCGTACTGGCGGCCGTCCGGGAAGGAGACCACGCCGATCTCGTTGCGGACCACCCGCAGCAGGCCGCCGCTCTTGGCCGCGACCCGCACCGGCGGGCGGAACCCGCTCGCGATCCGGTGCCGGGTCAGCTGGCTCGCCATCACCGTCCGCACCCGCGCGCAGGCGGCGGCCGGGCCCGCCCGGTCGGTCCAGATCAGGCGCAGCAGCTCGGCCATGTCGCGCGGGGTGGTCCGGCTCCCCCGCACCGCGTCCAGGGCGCGGGTGGTCGGCAGCCGCTCGTGCAGCCGGGCCAGCTCCTCGGGCGGGGCGCCGGCGGCCCAGGTCTGGAGGCCGGCCCAGTCGGCGCGGCCGAGGTCCTCGCCGATGCTGTCGAACAGGGTCCGCAGGTCGGACTCGACCACGGTGCCGTGCAGGCCGAGGCGCGCGGCCGTCGCGTTGAGCGCGCCGACGCCGAGCCGCCGCAGCAGCGCGTCGGTGGCCGGGTTGTCGCTGATGGTGAGCATCAGCGACACCGCGTCCCGCCAGGACAGCACCGCATCGTCCTCGAACAGCGCCGTCCCGGTCGGCCCGATCGTCCGCCCGGCGGCCCCGAGCGTCACCCGCTCCCGCCCGTCCAACCGGCCGTCCACGAACGCGGTCTCGGCCTCCAGCGCGACCTGCACCTTGAACACCGAGGCGGGCACCACGGCCCGGTCCGCGTCCAGCGCGACCTCGCCCTCCCCGCCCACCTCCCGCACGCACAGCGCGCCCTCGCACCCGGCCCGCTCGAAGATCTCCCGCAGCTCTCCCGTCATGCCCCGGATTCTTGCAGCACGCCACGGGCCGGTCGGCGGTGGGAAGCGTCAGGCGGCAGCAGGCAGGAGGCGGTTCAGGGCGTGGCGGGTGCGGGTGGCGGCGAGGGGGTCGCGGAGGAGTTGGAGGGCCTGGTTGAGCGCCAGGTAGATGCCCGTGAGCTCGTGGACGATCTGCTCCGGGTCGGTGTCGGGCGGCAGGTGGCCGGCCTCGACGGCGAGTCGGACCTCGCCGGCCAGGCGGCGGCGCCAGACCAGCAGCAGGCGGGCCACGTTCCTGCGGACCGGGCCGTCGTGGGCGTCGAACTCGACGGCGGCGGTGGTGAACAGGCAGCCGCCGGGGAAGATCTCGCGCGCGTGCTCCAGGTAGGCGATCCAGCTCTCGCAGACCGCCCGCAGCCGGGGCAGCCCGGGTTCGGCGTGCGCGGCCGGCTCCCAGACGAGGGTGGTGAAGAGCGTGGACGCCCGTTCCAGGGTGGCGAGTTGCAGCGCCTCCTTGGTGCCGAAGTGGCCCAGGACGCCCGCCTTGCTGAGACCGAGATCGGCGGCGAGGCGTCCGATGGTCAGCCCTTCGAGGCCGTCCACCGAGGCCAGTGCCACACTCCGGTCGATGATCCGGGCCCGGGTGCGGCGGGCCTCGGCCACGGTGCTGCGCGGGCTCATCGCTCCCCCTCCATCCTGGTCCGGTCCGGTCCGCGCATCCTACGTGGTGACCGGGCTGACGTGCGGAGAGGGCCGCCGGGGGCTCAGTCGCCGAACTGCGACCAGACGATCCCGACACCGGCACCGTCGGCGCTGCGCCCGATCAGGATGCTGTTCGAGGTGAACGCCCGGGTCGGGAACACCAGCGCGTTCGCGCCGCGCTCCTCGTCGACGAGCACGTCCAGCAGCGGCGTCCGGGAGCCCGCGTCCTGCTGCGCCCGGAACGCGGCCACCGCGTGGGCCACCGGGTCCCCCGCACGGGCGAAGCCGGGGGTGCGGTGCAGGGCGCGGTCGATGCTCAGGTTGCCCGGGGTGCTGGAGGAGATCGCCGCGGCGTGCTCGCTCAACTCGTTGACGTCGTCGGACACTTCCTCCCACTCGGCGTCCGCCACCGCCCGCGGGCCGGCGCCGGCGGCGAGCAGCGCGACGGCGGCCACGGTCGCCCCGTGCTCCTCGCTCCACTCGTACGCGAGGTGGACGTCGTGCCGCCCGTCGCCCAGCTCGGCGAACGTGAACCAGCCGCTCGCGTCCAGCCCGCACACCGAGACGTTCCCCCGGGCGGCCAGCTGCCCGACGAGCACGAACTCGCCCTGCCGGGACTCCAGTACCGCGTTGATCGCTTCGCTCATCGTCACGGCGGCGAGTATGGCAAGCCGCTACGACAGCCCGGGTCTCACCGCTCGAAGATCCCCGCCTGCTCCGCCCACAGCTCGGAGCGGACGAGTTCGAGCAGCCGCCCGGACCAGTTGCGGCCCCGTCCGGCGTTGTCGCCCCAGAACGCCGAGTCCATGTCGTCGTAGATCAAGGTGGCGTCGTCCGTCGCCAGCAGGACGGCGGCCAGCTCGGGGTGCTGGCGGTACTTGGCGCGCAGCAGGCGGGTCAGGACGGCGGTCCTGGCGTGCTCCCAGCCTTCGCGGCGCGGGGCGCCGGCCGCGATCCGGCGGGCCGCGCCGCCGGTCTCCGCTGTCGTGATCGCGTCCCGGGTGCCGGGATCGGCGACCGACAGCGCCCAGTAGGCGTGGGCGACGGAGCGGTGGGTGACGCCGTCCACCGTGATCGGGGCGGGGTAGTCGTGGCGCAGGCCGGTCTTGCCGGGGTCATCCACCGGCTCCCTCGGGTACGAGTGCGGCAGCTTGACGGCCGGGGCGAAGGACGCCTCCGGCCCGTCCGCCGGGACCCGGGCGGCGCGCTCGGCCATCCACCGCGCCCGCTCCTCGAAGTACCCGAGGGCCTCCTCGTAACTCTCCTGGCCGACCACCCCGTCGAACGGCAGGTACGTCCGCCCGCCGGGCCCGGCCACCAGGATCCGCAGCGGCCGGTCCTTGCGGTCCATGTCGCCCAGCGCGAAGCGGCGCTGCGACTCCGGGACGGCCAGGAACGCGGCGCGGGCCGCGGCGCGGTTCTCCTCGGTCCGGTCGGCGAGGAACACCTCGACGGCGGCCAGACAGCGGCCGGTCGAGTCCGGCCGCCCGTTCAACTGGTCGATGGCGTCCAGGACTTCGGCGACCAGCAGCTCGGGGGTGATCCAGCTCTCCGGCTCGCCGAACCTCCAGTCCGCAAGCTCGTGCGCGGACGCCTCGGCCCCCTCCGGAAAGCCGGTGGCCACCCACCCGCTGCGCAGCTTCTCCTCGAACTCCTCAACGGTGACCAGGCCCCAGCAGTCGATCAGCCCGTCGGCGTAGATGAACAGGTCGGTCAGGAAGTACTGCCCGCCGTTGCAGATGAACGCGTGCCGCCAGGTGCCGGGTATGCGGACGCCGTCCGCGACGCGATGGGTGATCCGGTTGCCGATCATCCAGGGATTCTGCCGCAGCACCGGCCGCGCCCGCTCGAAATCGGCCGGCAGAAAGGGCAGTCCCCCACTGAATCGGGTGCGGTTCGTTGCGGGGGAAGGTGGTGGTCCGCTGCCGCCGTACCTGGTCGTCGTCAGACGCGGAGGGCGGCGTCGAGATCGCGGATGAACTCCCCCACCCGCCCGCCTCCGGGAGGTGCGGCGGGCATCCGGCCGAGCACCGCGGTGACCGCTGGTGGTGCCTGGCGACGCGCCCATTCCAGGGTGCCCGCACCGACCCGCGGGTCTCCCCCGGACACCAGCTCTTCTGCTCGTGCGGCATGCGCTGCCGCTCCGAGAATGTGTTTCACCTGATGCGCGTCCGCCAGGGGATGGAGGTAGGCAGCGCCGGCCGCGTGGCTTGCCGCTCGTGCCGCGTCGACCGCAGCGGGTGAGGTGGCTTCCCGTGCAGCCCTGAACGCCGCCCACGCGCTCTGCCGCAGTGCGGCCGTGCGCCGGCCGCCCCCGGCGAAGACGAGTGCCGCGTCGATGGCGTCGCGAGGGCGCCCGTCAGCGGGAAGACTCTGCTCGAAGATCGACAACGTCCTGCGCGCACAGTCGGCCGCGTAGCCCGCGATCTCACGAAGTTCGGGTTCGCTCAGTTCAATTTTTTCTGACTTGCTCGGCACGGCTCCATCCTGCCTCAAGTCGCCGGTCTGCGCGGACACTTCTCGCGCGTTCACCCCCGTCACAGCCGCCCCTCGGCCGCACACCGGTGCGACCGTCGCAGGGGTTCTCGCCCCGGTCGGGTGTCGACCGCTGCCGGCGGGTCCGGTGGGTGGGCGGGCTTTTAGCTTCCGATCGGTCGGTTGCTATATTCCAGGCCGTTGCCTCCGGCACCGGCCGGCGGCCGTTGTCGCGGAAGGGGAATGCCATGCCCGGAGTGCGGATCGCCGGTCTCGGACACCACCAGCCCAGCAGGGTGCTGACCAATGACGAGTTGGCGACGATGGTGGAGACCGACGACGAGTGGATCCGGCGGCGGACCGGGATCGTGACCCGGCGGATCGCGGGGCCGCAGGAGTCGGTGGCGGATCTCGCGACGGCGGCGGCCGGGAAGGCGCTGGCGGCGTCGGGGCTGGATCCGGCGCAGATCGGGCAGGTCACGGTGGCGACGTGCAGCGCGATGGACCGGTGCCCGTCGATCGCGGCGCAGGTCGCGGGCCGGCTGGGCATCCCGTCGGCGGTGGCGTTCGACGTGAACAACGGCTGCGCGGGCTTCTGCACCTCGCTCTCGCTGGCGGACCACTCGCTGCGGGCGGGCGCGGCCCGGCACGCGCTGGTGATCGGCGCGGAGAAAATGTCGGACGTCACCGACTGGACGGACCGCCGCAGTTGCATCCTGCTGGGCGACGGCGCGGGCGCGGCCGTGCTGTCGGCGACCGACGGCACGGAGGCCGGCGTCGGGCCGGTGGTGTGGGGGTCGGACCCGTCGCGGGCGAGCGCGGTGCGACTGCAGGGCTCGTGGCAGCCGACGTTCGAGCAGGACGGGCAGGCGGTGTTCCGCTGGGCCACCACCGAGCTGCCGGCGCTGGCCGAACAGGCGTGCCGCGCGGCCGGGTTGAGCCCGTCCGAGCTGGACGGGGTGGTGACGCACCAGGCGAACCTGCGGATCATCGAGTCGCTGGTGCAGAAGCTGGGCCTGTCCGAGGACGCGGTGGTCGCCCGGGATGTGGTGGACTCCGGCAACACCTCGGCGGCGTCCGTCCCGCTGGCGCTGGCGAAGCTCGTCGAGCGCGGTGAACTTCCCTCCGGCGCACGGGTGTTGCTGTTCGCGTTCGGCGGCGGACTGTCCTGGGCGGGCCAGGTCGTCACCTGCCCGTAGGGCACCCGACCCGGCCCGCCGGGGGCGGGTCAGTGCTCGTCGGAGCAGGTGACGGTGAGGCGGATGGAGGCCGGCGGCGGCGGGGAGCCCTGGTAGGGGGCGATCCACGCGCCGACGCCGGTGTCGCCGACGGCGGTGGTGCGCACGCGCTGCCCGGCGCCGAGCGGGGTGCCGTCGCCGTTGGTCACGTGCACGTCGGTGGGGCTGATGCCGTCGGGGCAGATGGCGATCACGCCGCTCGGGGAGCCGGTCGCCGTGACGATCTCGCTGAACGCGGCGGCCGGGCCCGCCGCCGTGGCGACCAGGGCGGCGGCCGCCAGTCCGAGGCCGAGGCCGGCCGTTCGTCTGCGCATGGGTGTCCTTCCGTGGAATCGCCCCCGACGGTCCGGGGGCGGGCGCTTCCGATCGTTCCGCGATCGCTCCCGTGACGCACGGCGAGCGGGCGGACACGGACGGAAACCACTGGGACGGCCCGGCGGCGGCGCGGGCGGACCGTGCGGGGGCGAGCTTTGCCCATGGTCATGCCGGGCGGGCAAGATAGCGGGGTGACCCTCCTGGACCTGATGCCGAAACCCGCCACGCCCGACTCGCTGTTCGAGACCTTCGCCGAGTGGGCGTCGGAGCGCGGCATCACTCTCTACCCCGCCCAGGAGGAGGCGCTGATCGAGCTGGTCTCCGGGAACAACGTGATCCTGGCGACGCCGACCGGCTCCGGCAAGTCCCTGGTCGCGGCGGGCGCGCACTTCGCCGCACTGGCCGAGGGCAAGCGGACGTTCTACACGGCGCCGATCAAGGCGCTGGTGTCGGAGAAGTTCTTCGACCTGTGCAAGATCTTCGGCACCGAGCAGGTCGGCATGATGACCGGCGACGCCTCGGTGAACCCGACCGCGCCGATCATCTGCTGCACCGCCGAGGTGCTGGCGCAGATCGCGCTGCACGACGGCCCGCGCGCCGACATCGGCCAGGTCGTGATGGACGAGTTCCACTTCTACGCGGAGCCGGACCGCGGCTGGGCCTGGCAGATCCCGCTGCTCGAACTCCCGCAGGCGCAGTTCCTGCTGATGTCGGCGACGCTCGGCGACGTCCGCCGCTTCGAGGAGGACCTGACCCGCCGCACCGGCCGCCCGACCACCGTGGTCCGTTCGGCGACCCGCCCGGTCCCGCTGTTCTACGAGTACCGCCGCACCACCATGCACGACACGCTGGAGGAGCTGCTGAACACCGGTCAGGCGCCGGTGTACGTCGTCCACTTCACGCAGAAGGAGGCGGTGGAGCGGGCGCAGTCGCTGATGAGCATCAACATGTGCTCGAAGCAGGAGAAGGACGCGATCGCCGAACTGATCGGAAACTTCCGTTTCACCACCAAGTTCGGCCGCAATCTGTCCCGTTACGTCCGGCACGGGATCGGCGTGCATCACGCCGGCATGCTGCCGAAGTACCGCCGCCTGGTGGAGCGCCTCGCTCAGGCCGGCCTGCTGAAGGTGATCTGCGGCACCGACACCCTCGGCGTCGGCGTCAACGTGCCGATCCGCACGGTGCTGTTCACGGCGCTGTCCAAGTACGACGGCCAGCGGGTGCGGATCCTGCGGGCGCGCGAGTTCCACCAGATCGCCGGGCGCGCGGGCCGGGCCGGGTTCGACACCGTCGGCCAGGTGGTCGCGCAGGCGCCGGAGCACGTGGTGGAGAACGACCGGGCGCTGGCGAAGGCCGGCGACGACCCGAAGAAGCGCAAGAAGGTCGTCCGCAAGAAGGCCCCGGACGGCTTCGTCTCCTGGACGGAGGAGACCTTCGAGCGGCTGATCGGCGCCGACCCGGAGCCGCTGGTGTCCCGCTTCAAGGTCAGCCACGCGATGCTGCTGTCGGTCATCGGCCGCCCGGGCAACGCGTTCGAGGCGATGCGCAAGCTGCTCACCGACAACCACGAGGACCGCCCGGCGCAGCGCCGCCACATCCGCACCGCGATCGCCATCTACCGTTCGCTGCTGGAGGGCGGCGTGGTGGAGCAGCTGGAGGAGCCGGACTCCGAGGGCCGCACGGTGCGCCTGACGCTCGACCTCCAGGAGAACTTCGCGCTGAACCAGCCGCTGTCCACCTTCGCGCTGGCCGCGTTCGACCTGCTGGACCCGGAGTCGCCGTCCTACGCGCTGGACGTGGTCTCGGTCGTCGAGGCGACGCTGGACGACCCGCGGCAGATCCTCGCCTCGCAGGAGAACAAGGCGCGCGGCGAGGCCGTGGCGGAGATGAAGCGCGACGGCATCGAGTACGAGGAGCGGATGAACCGGCTCCAGGAGATCACGTACCCGAAGCCGCTGGAGGAGCAGCTCGGCCACGCCTACGACGTGTACCGGCGGGCGCACCCGTGGATCGGCGACCACCCGTTGCAGCCGAAGTCGGTGGTCCGCGACCTGTACGAGCGGGCCATGACGTTCACCGACTACGTGGGCTTCTACGAGCTGGCGCGGACCGAGGGCATCGTGCTGCGCTACCTGGCGGGCGCGTTCAAGGCGCTGGAGCAGACCGTCCCGGACGACATCAAGACCGATGATCTGAAGGACGTCATCGCCTGGCTGGGCGAGCTGGTCCGGCAGGTCGACTCCTCGCTGCTGGACGAGTGGGAGGCGCTGGCCAACCCGACCGAGCCGGAGGCCGGCGAGGTCCGCCTGGACGACAAGCCCGCGCCGGTCACCGCGAACTCGCGCGCCTTCCGGGTGCTGGTCCGCAACGAGCTGTTCCGCCGGGTGGAGCTGTGCGCGCTGGAGCACTACGACGCGCTGGCGGAGCTGGACGGCGAGGACGGCTGGGACGCGGACCGCTGGGCGGACGCGATGGACGGGTACTGGGAGGAGTACGACGACCTGTTCACCGGCCCGAACGCGCGCGGCCCGAAGATGCTGCTGATCGAGGAGGTCGAGGACGAGGGCCTGTGGCGGGTCCGGCAGATCTTCGACGACCCGAACGGCGACCACGACTGGGGCATCTCCGCCGAGGTCGACCTGTACGGCTCGGACGAGGAGGGCCGCGCGGTCGTCAAGATCACGGCGGTGGGCGCGCACTGACCCGCCGGCGGCCGTGGGCGCGCACTGACCCGCCGGCGGCCGCGTCCTGGCACGCCGACGGCCGGAGCCCTCCTCGCGGGGTGGCTCCGGCCGGCCGTGACGGGGGCTCACATGGTGTTGACGATGAGCCCGATGTGGGTGAAGTAGTTCAGCCCGCCGAAGAGCAGGAACGCGAGCCCGGACAGGCCCCAGACCACCCCGATGGTCGGGCTGAGCCAGGTCCGCGGGCTGCGCAGGGCGAACGGGAACAGCAGCGCCCCGATGCCGACCAGCACGTACAGGCCGGACATGAAGCTGGCCTCCAGCCAGGGGTAGTCGGCGAACTCCCCGGAGATCGGCTCCTCGGGCGGGGCGGCGAACAGCGTGTACTTCCAGCCCGCGGCGGCGATGCCGAAGCAGGCCAGGCCCATGCCGAAGACGAACACCGAGATCGGCAGCGCGACCCGGCCGGTCCGTTCGATGCCGTCCTCGGCCGCGAACTCGGCGGCGCGCTTCCAGAGGTAGAAGGAGGCGGCGAGCAGGAACACCCCGAAGGCCAGTGCGGGCTCGCCGAAGATGATGTTGTCGAACGGGAAGCCCTGGCCGGCCAGCGGCCAGGTCAGCGTCATGTGCAGGCCGGTGACGACGAGCGTGAACCCGAGCGCGCCGAACGCCAGCGCCCAGCCGTCCGGCGCGGGGATGCGCCCTCGGGTGAGCAGCTGGCGCCCGAGTGCCACTACCAGGAGCAGGCCCGCGCCGGCGGCGACCGACATGATCGTGTTGTAGGTGGGCATCTTGGCCCAGTCGATCTTCAGACCGTCTGCCAAGAGCATTTGTGTGTACGGCGTCATGGATCAGACATGGGTCTCCCCCCACGCCCGGCAAACCGCCCCCGCCACGCGTTCACCGCCCTGCCCTACACGGTTGCCCGCCTCGGGCGAGTGCCCCGGACTCAGTGGGGGTCGGCGGGGCGTTCCCAGGTCAGCTTGACGGTGAAGTTGCCCTCGGCGGCGGTCTTGGCGATCACTGCCCCGGCCTCGGCGTTGATCTTGACGCCGAGTTCCACCTCAACGCTGCTGGGCGGGCTGGGCAGCGTGGTGAGGCGCTCCAGCAGCGCGGCGGCCGCGCCGCGGACCTGGTCGAAGCTCTCGGTGAGGGTGCGGGTCGCGGTCGCCGCGATCTCCCCGGGCCGGGCCGCCCGGACGATGCCCGCGGCGGCGGTGTCCACCTCCAGCACCACGTGCCCGCCCGCGTCCTCCGGGCCGCCGAGGGGGACTCGGACCAGCTGTGTTCCGTCAGCCATGCTTCTCCTTCTTCCAGGTGCACACCGGTCCCCGATGGGCGCCGGGCGGCAGTTTCTCGGCCACGTCGGCCGGCAGCGTCTCGTCGCCCAGCGCCCGGCAGAGCGCGGCCATCCGCTGCCCGGCGTCGGCCGCGTCGGCGCGCTGCCCGGGCTTCGGCAGACGGCTCAGCGGGTCGCGGCCGGCCACCAGGGCGAGCACGCCGTGACCGGTCATCAGGGCGACGGGCTCGGCTTCGGCGCCGAGCAGGTCCAGCGTCCAGAGGCTGACGAGCGACCGGATCGGGCCGTCGTCGGGCGCACCGCCGGGGAACGGCAGGTCGAACGAGTAGGGCACGGCGTGCGAGCCGCCGGAGGCGATGGCGACACCGGAGATCGCCTTGGCCTGGGCGCTGGTGGTCTCGTCGAGGACGCGTCCGCTCGGCAGTTCGCGAACCGTCAGGCGGTGGTCGGCCTGCGGGCCCTCGATGCGGGTCTCGGCGACCACGGCCCGGTCGCCCGCCGGGCTGACGCCGATCGCCAGGCCGCCGCTGCCGTTCTCCTCCCGGCGCAGGAGCTCCTGCCCGGTGGGCGTGTCGCCGCGCAGGTCCCAGAGCATGAGCGAGTGGACGACCACCCCGCCCGGGCCCAAGGTGTCCCCCAGGCTGAGCAGGGTGTCGCCGTTCCCGCCGAGCCAGAGCCGGCCGTCCAGCTCCGCGGGGGCCGGCATCACCTTCCTGATCCGTCCGGTGGCGGTGTCCCACAGCACCAGCCGGCCCGATCCGCCGTACAGGCCGGTGCGGGCCAGCAGCAGCGCGCCGTCGGCGGTGAAGGCGAACTGGGCGTACTGGGTCGGCAGGGTCACGGCGCCCAGGCCGAGCGAGTCGAAGTCGGGCGGCTCCCACCCCGGCAGCAGTTCGAGCTCCTTCGGGTCCCAGCTCAGCGCGTCGCCCTCGCGCGGCCGTTCGAGTTCCCGCACGGTGCCGGTCCGTACGTCGTACAGCTCCGCCGGCAGCCCCCGCGGGTCCGGCGGGTCCGAGCCCACGGTCGGGAGCAGCGGGAGCGGGCTCCGCGCCATGGCCAGGGCCGAACCGTCCGCGCTGACCCCGATCACGGCGGCCTGGTGGCCGGTGGGCTGCCGGTGCACGCCGTCGGCGTCGAGGCGGAGCACCATCACCGCGCCGTCCGCCGTCCGACCGACGATCGTCCGACCGGACGCGTCGGCCAGCGTCGACACGGCCGGGCCGGCGATCGGGCCGGAGAGCATTGTCTCGGTGCTCGGCTGATTGGGCGCCAGCAGGTCGGCGAAGCCGTACTTTGCGTACATCTCACCGAGCCGTGCCCGGGTCTGCGCGGTGTCGCGGGTGCGGTGGGCGCGCATCGCCAGCAGCAGTGCGACGTACTCGCCGCCGCTGGCGTCGTACCTGTTCTCGGCGTCCCGGGACTGCTGCACCAGCACCTGTGACGCGGTGGTCGCCGCGCTGTCCCGGATGCCGTCCTGCCAGGCCCGGACGCCGAGGACGGCGAGCAGGCCGAGGACGGCCGTCAGGGAGACCGCCGCGGTCCACCTGCGGCGGCTGCCGCGCGTGCTCGCCTTGACGAACTCCCTTTCGGCGGGCCGGAGTTCGCTGTCGCGGCGGGCCTGCCAGGCGCGTGCGTCGCGCAGGTCCGCGCCGCTCAGCAGGCGACGGGCGGGGCGGCCGTCGGCCTGCCAGCGGGCGATGCGGCGGCGCAGGTCCTCCTGCCAGGTGCGGAACTCGCGGTCGGCCTCGAACCAGTCGTGCAGCCGGCCCCAGTGGGTGAGCAGCACCTCGTGGGCGAGTTCGACGGTCTCCTCGGGCGGCCCGTCGACCGGGAGGTGGTCGGCGCCGGGGACGATCAGCCGGGTGGTGAGCAGGCGCTGGGCGATCCGCCACTGGCTGTCGTTCAGGTCGGAGCGGGCGGCGGTGCGCCGGGTGGGGGCGGTGCCGTCGCCGCCGGGCTGCACCAGTTGGACGAGCAGGGCGCGGGCGGCGTGCTGCTCGTCCTCGGTGAGGCTGCCGGTCCACAGCTGTTCGGCGTGCCGGGCCAGGGCCTCGCCGACGCCGCCGAGTTCCTCGTAGGCGGCGTGGCCGATCACGCCGTGCTGCTGGCGGTCCCAGAGTTCGGCGAGGGTGAAGGCGAGCAGCGGCAGGCGGCCGGGTTCGCTGCCGAGGTCGCCGAGGATGCGGTCGACCAGCCCGGCCTCGTACCGGGCGCCGGTGCCGGTGAGCGGGCGTTCGACGGCGGTGCGCAGTTCGCTGTCGGTCATCGCGCCGACGGTGACCAGGCGGTCGCCGCCGAACAGCGGGGCCAGGCCGGGGTGGGTGAGGGCGCCGGTGAGGAAGTCGCTGCGCAGGACGGTGACCACGCGCAGTCGCGAGCCGGGGCGCAGCGCGGTGGCGAGGGCGGCGGCGAAGGGGTCGAGGTCGGCGGCGCCGAGGGCCTCCTCGAACTGGTCGAGCATCAGCAGCAGCCGGTCCTTGCGCTGCCGGGCGAGCAGCCGGTCGGTCAGTTCGGGGAGCCTGCCCTCCCTCAACCGTTCGGTGAGGGCGGGGAGTTCGGCGAGCCGGGCGGTCTCGGTGAGGGCGGGTTCGAGGGCGGGCAGCAGGGCGGTGGCGAGTGCCTCGACGGGGCCGCGGCCGTGCTGGCCGGGGCGGAGCGTGATCACGTGGAGGCCGTCCTGCGCGCGCAGCCGGGGCAGTACTCCGGCGTGCAGCAGCGAGGACTTTCCGCAGCCGGACGGCCCGACCACGCCGAGGACGGGAGCCCAGGCCAGCTGTTCGGCGATCCGCCCGGCGAGCTGTTCGCGGCCGTGGAAGCGGTCGGCGTGGCGTTCCTCGAACGGTTCCAGCGCCCGGAACGGGCTCACCGGCCGTGCGGCCGCGCCCAGTTCGGGTCGGCCGGCGCGCAGCGTCTCGGTGGGGATCAGGTACGCGCTCCGGCCGCCGCCCGCGCCGTCGGCGGCGACCACCATGCCGACCACGCCGCCCTCGGCGACGTCCCACACCGGCGCGCCGGAGAAGCCGGGCTGCACCCGGTGCTGCCCGGCCGGGTCGGTGTCGTACTGGTACCAGCCGGCCGCCGTCCGGCCGCGCAGCCAGCCGACGCTCCACACGCCGTCGTCGTGGCCGGCGGGGAACCCGAAGGTCCGCACCCGCCGGTCGGTGGCCGCGCCCTGCTCGACCACGCGGGCCGAGGCGGCCCGGGCGGGCGCGGCCTCCGTCAGCCGCAGCACCGCGATGTCACCCGAGCCGTCCGGCTCGATCGGCGTCCAGCCCGTCACCTCGGCGGTCATCCGCCGACCGGGCGCGGCCAGCGGGAAGTCCACCTCCAGCCGCCCGTCCGGCGGACCGGGGGCGTCCGCCGCGACCCCGAGGACCCGGGCCACCACGTGCGCGCAGGTGACGACCTCGCGCCGCCCGACCAGAAACCCGGCCCCCTCCGGCCGGCCGTCCGAACCGAGCACCCTCACCACGGAGGTGTCGCTCGGCGCGGCAGTGCCCGGTTCCATCCCAGCCCCACCCCCGTGGCAAGAGACTCTAATGGAGCGTCAAATTCCTTGCCATATCCATCTGTTCAGTCCGCCAACGCCTGCTCACTGTAGTGCTCGACGTAGGACAGCAGTTGGGGGTCGTCCAACGGCTCGCCGCGGTAGCCGGCCAGCGCGATCCGGCCCTCGATCCAGTAGCGGTAGGCGAATTCCTCGAACGAGGGCGCGCACCAGCCGATCGGCCCTCCCACGCCCTCCTCCGGCTCGTCCTCCCATTCGCCTTCGAGGTCCTTCCAGGAGTGCACGACGAAGCTCTCGCCACCCGGCCGCAGGTACAGGTACCACATCACGCAGTCCTGCTGGTCGTTGAGGAACCGCACCAGGTACGCGCCGGGCTCGACGGGGCTCGGGACGGGCATCGAGAAGTTCTGCCAGCAGGCGGTCGGCGACACCGCGTCGAGCGACAGGGCGAGGCGCTCGTCGCGGTGGTAGGCCAGGAAGTCGGCGGGCAGCGCGAGTCCGAGCCGCCGCACCGCCGCGTCGAGGATCTCCACTTCGTCCGCCAGGGCCGACGACCGGCCGCTCGGGCCGCCCAGCCAGTCGAAGGAACCGGTGAAGCGGGCGGAGTCGAGCGGCGGCACGCTGTCGTACGGGTACCACTCGTAGGTGGCGGCGCAGTCCCGGTACTCGCCGAGATCGGTGTTGCACCACTCGGCCGGGAAACGGACGGTCATCGCGAACCTCGCTGAACAGTGGGCGCCTGGGACCACTGCACGCTAGCGGGGGCCGCCGACAGGCCCGTTCGGGGCGGCGGGGGTTCAGGTGCCGGGGCGGGCCAGGCGGTCGACGATGGCGCGGGCGCAGTCGGCGGGTGGGGTGCGGGTGGTGTCGACCTGCAGGTCGTAGTGGACGCCGTGGTGGACCCGGATGGCCTGGTCGGCTGCCATGCCGGGGGTGCGGTCGGGGCGGGCGCGTTCGCGGGCGGTGGCCTCGGCGGGCTCGCAGCGCACCCCGACCCAGAGCACATCGAGGTTCAACAGGGCTTTGACCCACCGGAGTTGAGAGTTCCGGCCGGAGAGGAAGACGTCGTCGACGATGACCGGCGCGCCCGCCGCCGCGGTGGCGGCGACCCCGGCCATCCAGGCGCCCTCCAGCCGGCGGAAGGTACCACCGACCGCGACCGTCCCGTCACCGCCGAGGTCGATCCCGGCGTCGCCCTGGAGCAGCGCCAGCGGCATCGCGTCGATCAGCCCGTCGATGCCGAAGATCAGCCAGGGCTCCGGCAGTTGGGCCTGGAGCGAGCGCGCGAGACTGGTCTTCCCGCTGCTGGAACCGCCGTTGAGCACGATCACCCGAATGGTCATCGGGCCACCCTAACCGGCTCCGCCGATCCGGCGTCGGTCACCATTGGTGAGCGGCGAAGTCCACTGGCCCGGGCACCAGTTGGGCGGCGTGGTCGACCACCGCGCGCAGTTGCTCCGCCATCTGCGCGGACGGCAGCCGCATCCGGTCGCCGTGCCCCGGGAGCACCCACTCGAAGCGCAGCCGGGGCGCGACCCGGGCCAGCGAGGCGGCCTGCTCCTCGATGGAGTACCAGGTGACGTGCTCGGCGACCGCCAGCGCCCCGACGGTGCGCGACCAGTAGAGGCTGTCACCGCTGAAGCAGTACCGCCCGTCGGCGAGGAACAGCACGCTGCCGCGGGTGTGCCCCGGCACCGGGTGGGCGACCACGCCCTCGGCGATCTCCGTCGGCCCGGTGCCGCGCAGCACCCGGTCGGCGTCCGGCGCGGCCGCCAGGTCGCCCTCGTGGATCCACAGTCGGGCGCCGAAGCGGTCGGCCCAGCGGCGGCCGTGCACGGCGTGGTCCTGGTGGGTGAGCAGCACGTCGGTGATCCGTCCGACCTGCTCGTAGCGGTCGGCCAGCGACTCCGCCCAGCGCGGCGTGTCGATCATCATCACGGTGCCGTCCGGTCGGCGCAGCAGGTAGGAGTTGGCGGCGGCGGTCCGGCGCGAGTTGTGCCCGCAGAGCAGCACGTTCTCGTCGATCGCGAGCGGGAACGGGTCGGCCGCCGGGTCCAGCGGTCCCGAACGCCGGCGGATCGAGCGGGTGTGGCAGGCGAACGCGGCGGCGTTCACCTGCGCCAGTTCGGCGGCGTCCTGCGGCTGCCGCACCATCTCCGAGCCCCGGCCGACCTGTCGGATCAGGCCCGGTGCGAGCTGCCGTGCCACGTCGCAGCCGGTGCAGCGGTCGTCCACGTACCATTCCTCGCCCATGGCAACGCCCTTCGGGAGTAGGTGATGTGACGCTTCGTCAGCGATGCGCTGCTCCAAGAGTCACCCGGCGGGCGGGGAAAGTGGAAGGGCCGCAGATCTTGTGCTTCCGCGCCGTGGGCGCTCCGGCAGGCAACGGGCCGGTGGGGGAGGGCGGCGCGGGCAGCGAACAGGGGGCGCGCGGACGGGCTCAGCGGCGGGCTCAGCGGCGGGTGAGGCCGTCGAGGACCAGGTCGACCAGGGAGTCGAGGAAGGCCGGGGTGACGGGTTCGCCGAGCAGCAGGTGGCGGGCGAACAGCGGGCTCATCAGCGCCTCGACGGCCGCATGGGCGTCGGCGTCGGGGCGGATCTCGCCGCGTTCGGCGGCCCGGTGGAGCAGGAGTTCGGCGCGCTGGAGCCGTTCGGCCCAGTAGGCGTCGCGGCCGCTGCGGGTCTCGGCGGTGGCCGGGGCGATGCTCAGGTGGAGCAGGGCGGGGCCTTCGGGGGTGTCGAGGAACGCGGCCAGGGCGGTGAGGAGTTGGCGCAGGTCCTCGCGCAGGCTGCCGGTGTCGGGCAGCGGCATCGCGTGGTCGGTGTAGTCGGCGAGCGCCTCGCGCAGGAGTTGCTCGCGCGTCCCCCAGTTGCGGTAGACGGAGGTCTCGTGCACGCCGGCCCGCGCGGCGACGGCCGAGACGCTGGCGGCTTCGAGCCCGCCCTCGGCGAGCAGGTGGACCGTCGCGTCGATCACGGCCCGCCGCATGGCCGCGCCGCGTCGGCGCAGGGGCGTCGGCGCGGCCGTCCCCGCGTTCCCGGCGCCGGTGTTCTGCTCGTTCGACACACCCGAATTCGACACACCCGAAGCCTAACGCAGGCCTCCTTGCATTGCGTCGAACGGCGTCGTAGCCTCAGCAATGCAAGTCGCCTTGCGATATCTCGGCAGGGCGGCTGCGGCAACGAGGCCGCCGACAGTTCGCCGCCGGCCGGAGAGGATCGACCATGGCCCGGATGCGTGCCGTCCGCCTGCACCTGCCCACCCGCAAGCTGAGCGTCGAGGAGGTGGAGCGTCCCGTCCCCGGCCCCGGCCAGGTGCTGATCAAGGTGGAGGCGGCCGGCGTCTGCCTGTCCGACGTCCACCTGATCGACGGCTCGCTCACCCCGCTCTACCTCCAGGGCGAGAGCGTCACCCTCGGCCACGAAGTCTCCGGCACGGTCGCCGAGTTGGGCGAGGACGCGGGCGCCTGGAAGGTCGGCGACCGGGTCGTCCTGCAGGCCGGCGAGAAGCGCGACGGCATCACCTGGACGCGCGGCGTGGACTACGACGGCGGCTGGGCCGAGTACGCGCTCGCCCGCAAGGACACCCTGATCCGGCTGCCCGAGTCCATCCCCTTCGAGCAGGGCTCGATCATCCCGGACGCGGTCTCCACCCCCTGGGGCGCCATCACCCTCACCGCCCAGGTCCGCCCGGCCGAGCCGGTCGGCGTCTGGGGCGTGGGCGGGCTCGGCGCGCACGGCGTCCAGCTGCTGCGCACCATCGGCGCCAACCCCGTCATCGCCGTGGACCCCTCCCCCGCCGCCCGCGAACGCGCCCTCGCCTTCGGCGCGGACCTCGCCCTCGACTCGGCCGACCCCGAGCTCGCCGCCAAGATCGGCGCCGCGACCGGCGGTGCGGGCCTGGCCGTCGCGTTCGACTTCGCCGGCGTCCCCGCCGTCCGCGAGCAGGCGCTGACCGTCCTCGGCGCGCACGGCCGCCTGGTGCTCGTCGGGCTCACCGACCAGCCGCTGACGGTGACCAACAGCGTCCGCTTCTCCTACCTCCAGCAGCAGATCCTCGGCCACTACGGCTCCGGCGAGAACGCCGTCCCCGAGCTGATCTCGCTCGCCGCCGGCGGCCGCCTGGACTTCTCCCGCTCCGTCAGCGACGTCCTCCCGCTGGAGCAGGCCGCCGAGGCCGTCGAACGCCTGCACACCAAGCAGGGCAACCCGATCCGCCTGATCCTCAAGCCCTGACACCCCCCCTCGTGCCGCAGCCCCGCCCGGCGGGACTGCGGCACGAGCGGCTTCGGGCGGGCGGTCAGGCCGTGCCGCGCCCCGCCGTCCAGACCTCGCGGAGCCGGTCGGCCGCCTCGGCGCCCTGGCGCAGGCCCGCCCGGTACGCCGGGGCCCAGACCGTCCGGTCGTTCAGGTCCGGGCCGAAGACGTGCAGGGCGGCCGGGTCGGGCTCGACGGTCACGGCGGTGCGGGCGGCCGCGACGGCCAGTTCCCGTGCGAGCAGCTCACGCGGGAACAGGTGCGCCTGCGGGTCGACCACCACCAGCACGCGGGCCCCGACGGCGAGGGCCGCGTGGGTGGCGGAGTGCAGCGAACCGTCCAGGTAGCGGCGGCCACCGAGGGTGATCGGCGGATAGATGCCCGGGAAGGCCGTGCTCGCCGCGACGGCGGCGGCCAGCGGCGCGCCGCCCGTACGGTCGAAGACCTTCCGCCCGCCGGTCCCGGCGTCCGTCACGGGGACGAGCAGCTGCCGTCGCCGCGGCCACTGCGCCGGGCCGACCATGGCGCGCATCCGGGCCAGGTGCGGCTCCTCGGGGCCGGTCCGGGCGGCGAGCGCGATCCGGCCCACCTCGCGCCGCGCCGCGTCCGGGTCGGCGGCGGCCCCGCGCAGGACGGCGAACGCCTCGCCCAGGCTGCGCCCGTCCACCTGCGGCGGCGTGCCGCCCGGGCGGACCGGCTCGGCGAGCCGCTCCGGGTTCTGGCCGGTGGCCAGCAGTGCGGCGGTGATCGCTCCGGCCGAGGTGCCGACGAACAGGTCGGCCTCGCCCAGGTCGACGCCGGCGCCGCGCAGCCCGGCGGCGAGTCCGGCCGTCCAGGCCGTGCCGACGAGTCCGCCGGCGCCCAGGACCACCGCCCGGTCGAGTGCGTGCATGACGACTGCCCTTCCCATTGTTGAAACAGTCGTACCATATACCGACGCTGCCTCAGTTCCGTGCCGTCGGAAGGACGTTCCGCCATGGGCCGACCCCCGGACCCCGCCCGCCGCGAGGCCACGCTCGCGCGGGCGACCGACTACGTGCTCGCGCACGGCCTGGCCGGCCTGAGCCTGCGGCCGCTCGCGGCCGCGCTCGACACCAGTCCCCGGATGCTGCTCTACGACTTCGGCAGCAAGCAGGAGCTGGTGGCCGCCGTCCTCGCCGAGGCCCGCCGCCGCGGCGCCCGCCGGCTGACCGAGGACCTTCCGCCGACGGCCGCCGCCCCGCAGGAGCACCTGCGGGCCATCTGGGCCTGGCTGAGCGCGCCGGAGCGGCTCCCGTTCGTCCGGCTGTTCTTCGAGGTCCACGCCGACGGACTCGCCCACCCGGAGAACTACCCGGACCGGGCCGAGGCGATCACCGGCTGGTTCGACACCCTCGGCGCCGCCCTCCGCGACCTGACCACCGGCCCCGAGGACACCGTCACCCCCACCCTGGTGATGGCCGTCCTCCGGGGTCTGCTGTTCGACCTCACCACCACCGGCGACCACCGGCGCACCGATCGCGCGCTCGACCGCTTCTGCGAGCTGCTCGGCCGCTGAACGGCGGCCCGGCCGGGCGTTCGCTTCCGGGCGCCCGCCGGGGCGTCGGCGGTGTCGCCGGCCCCCACGGGGGAGCGTCCGGGGGCACCGGCGGCGGGTGCCCCGAAACGGATCCGACGACGCCGGACGCGTGAGCGGAGGCGTGCTGCGGTGCGGCGGTCCGGGCGGGGAAACTCGTTCGCACAACCGGGCCTGGTTGCCGAATGCTTGGGGTCATGACACTGCATGACGACGAGGTCCCGACCGACGAGGCGCTGGTGCGGCAGCTGTTGGCGCAGCAGCGGCCGGAGTGGGCCGGGCTGCCGGTGCGGGCGGCCGGGGGCGGGACCGACAACCGGATGTTCCGGGTCGGGGACGAGCTGCTGGTGCGGCTGCCGCGCACGCCGGGGACGGCCGGGGCGGTGCGCAAGGAGCAGGCCTGGCTGCCCCGGCTGGCACGGGAGTTGACGTGCGCGGTGCCGGAGCCGGTGCACCAGGGGGTGCCGGGGTGCGGGTTCCCGCTGCCGTGGTCGGTGTACCGGTGGATCGAGGGCGCGGAGCCCGGGCCGGAGTCGGTGTCCGACTGGGCCGCGTTCGGGGCGGAGCTGGCGGCGGCGGTCCGCGGCCTGCACGCGGCCCCGCTGCCGCCCGAGGACGAGCGGGACGGCCTCCACTGGTACCGGGGCGGGGAGTTGGCCGCCTGCGCCGAGTCGATCGAGAAGTCCTTCGCCGAGGCCCGCGCCCTGCCCGGGCTCGATCTGGACCTCGACCGCCTGCACGCGATCTGGCGCGGGGCGCTCGCCCTGCCCGCCCCCGCCGGGCCGCCGGTGTGGCTGCACGGCGACCTCAAGCCGTCCAACCTGCTGGTCCGGGACGGCCGGCTGCACGCGATGATCGACTTCGGCGGCCTGTCGATCGGCTTCCCGGACGCCGAGCACGCGCCCCTGTGGGACTTCCCGGCCGCCGCCCGCCACGCCTACCGGGCCGCCCTGGGCGTCAACGAGCAGTCCTGGCAACGGGCTTGCGGCTGGGCGGTGGCCGTGGCGATCAGCGGCGTGCCCTACTACTGGCACAGCAACCCGCCGTTCGTCGCCGAGTGCCTCGCCCGCCTGCGCGCCGTCCTGGCCGACCCGGCCGGGCTCTGACCGGCCGAGCCCCGCCTCCCCTTCAACACCCTTGCCGTCGAGCGGAGTTGGGTAGGCTCACGAACATGTCCACCGCCGCGCTGTCCTTCGGTTCCGCCGCCCGCCTCTACGACTCCATTCGGCCCAGCTACCCGCCGCGGGCGGTGAGTTGGGCCGTCGGCGCCGAGCCGCTGCGGGTGCTGGACCTGGGGGCGGGCACCGGTCTGCTGGCCGGCGGGCTGCGTGCGGCGGGGCACGAGGCGGTCGCGGTCGAGCCGGACCGGCAGATGCGTGCCGTCGCCGCCGAACGGCTCCCGGGGGTGCGGGTGCTGGCCGGCAGCGCCGAGGACATTCCGCTGCCGGACGGGTCGGTCGACGCCGTCGTGGTCGGGCAGGCCTACCACTGGTTCACGCCGCAGGACGCGCTGCCGCAGATCCACCGGGTGCTGCGCGGGGGCGGCGTGTTCGCGGCGCTGTGGAACATCCGCGACGACCGGACGCCGTGGGTGGCCGCGCTGTCCGGCATCGTCGGCCCGGAGGGGTACGGCCTGGAGAGCGCCTGGCCGTACGGTCCGGTGGCGCCGTGGTTCACCGAGCCCGAGCGCGGATCGACGGCGCACACCGTGACCGTCCCGACGGGTCGGCTGGTCGACCTGGTGCGTTCGCGCTCCCGCTTCCTGACCGCCGACGCGGCCGAACAGGTCCGCCTGGAACGGGAGATCGCCGAGCTGGTCGCCACCGATCCGGCGCTGGCCGGCCGCGACAGCGTCGACCTGCCCTACCGGACCTGCGTCTACCGGATGCGACGGGTCTGAACTCCCGCCCCGGGTTCGGGCACCACCGCGTGGGTCAGCACCGAGAGGTCGAACGGCCGCAGCGCGTCGGTGCGTTGCTCCCACGTCTCGGTGGCGAGGACGTCGTGCTGGCGCAGGTGGCGCAGCGGGCGCAGGCCGTGGGCGGTCAGCAGGGCGTCCATCTCGTCCACGGCGAGGAACGTCCGCCACGGTTCGCCGTTCTCGGCGGCCGCGGCCCGGACGTGTTCGGCGTAGGCCTGCCCGGCGGGGTCGCGGTGTCCGGCGGGCAGCAGGTGTTCGGCGACCAGCTCGGTGCCGGGTGCCAACCCGCCTACCGTGGAAAGGACTTGGGCGATCGCCTCGGCGCTCAGGTACATGGTGACGCCCAGCCAGCTCACCACGGCGGGCCGGCCCGGGTCGAACCCGGCGGCGGCCAGGGCGGCGGCCGGCGAGCCCTGTTCGAGGTCGAGCGGGACGAAGGCGACGGTGGGCGGGACGGCGATGCCGGCGGCGGCCAGCCGCCCGCGCTTCCAGTGCTGGGTGTGCGGGTGGTCCACCTCGAACACCCGTATCCGGTGGGCGAGTTCGCTGCGGTAGGCGAAGGAGTCCAGGCCGGCGCCGAGCAGCACGTACTGGTCGGTGCCGCGCTGCGAGACGGCGTCGGCGAGGAGGTCCTCGGCGAGGCGGCTGCGGGTGACGGCGGTGGTGCGGGCCCCGGCCAGGACGGGGTGGGCGCCGAACGCGCGGTGGTAGCCGAGGAGTTGCTCGGCCTGTTCGCCGAGCAGGGCGGCCGCGAGGGTGTCGGCGTGGATCGGCGGCTGCTGGTCGACGAGCAGGTGGGCCGCTCGGGCGGCGGCCGACATCAGGGCGGTACGGCTGGGCGACTGGACGTTCTCGTTCATAGCCGAGACCGTAATATGAATTTCTGCCAGCATATCATATCCACAAATCTTTCGACATCCTTATTCGGTGCGCTTTTCGCAACAATTCCCGCACCGGGCCGCCATCTCCCGTGATAGGCAGGGGGAATGGCATTCACTCCCGCCTTTCCGGCTCTGCTGAACCAGATCGACGAGCACTCCGCACTGCTCCGCCAGACCGTTGCCACCGCGCCCGACCCGGAGGCCGTCGTCCCCAGCTGCCCCGACTGGCGGCTCCCCGACCTGCTCGCGCACCTCGCCGTCGTCCAGCGCTTCTGGACCGCCGTCATCGCCGCCGGCCCGGGCTTCGTGCCCAGCCGGCTCAAGCCGGAGACCGGCCTCTCCCCCGAGCGGGCGCTCGCCCGCTCCGCCGAGGCCACGTCCGAACTCCTCGCGGCACTTCGCGAAGCCGGACCGCAGCGGCCCTGCTGGACGTGGTGGCGCGGCGCCGACGCCCCGCAGGACGCGGGGGCCGCCGCCCGGCACCAGGTGCAGGAGGCCGCCGTCCACGCGTACGACGCCCAACTCGCCGTCGGCGCACCGCAGTCGGTCGCGGAAGCGGTGGCCATCGACGGCATCGACGAGTTCCTCGCCCTCTCCTGGGGCACCGCCGGCCGCTGGACGCACGGCCCGGCCCGGGTCCGCCTGCGCACCGAGGAGGGCCCCGGCTGGCTGGTCGAGCTCACCGCCGGCGGCGCCAAGCCGATCGCCCCGGACGAGGACCCCGTCACCCTCGAACTCGCCGCACCCGCCAGCGAGTTGCTCCTCATCCTGCACCGCCGCCGCCCGCCCGCGGCGGTCCGCACCACCGGCGACGACCCGTCCCTGCTCCCCCACCTCCTCGCCTGGCCCCGCCTGGGCTGACCGGACCGCCCGCGTGCTTCACTCGGTGCACCCGCCGAGTGAAGGGGCCCTCATGAACCGGACCGCCGTTCGCACCGCCGCCGTCGCGTTCCTCGCCGCGAGCCTGGCGGCGTGCGGCGCCGTTCACGGGGGCTCCCCGATCTCGCCGCCGCCCGTCACGGACACCGAGGGGCGGATCATGTCGGTGACCGGCGACGGATTCGCACTCTGCGGCATCTCCCGTACTGCGGACGACCGTTACCGGGTGGAGGTCTGCGGCGACCAGGAGAAGGCGCGGGCGGCGATCGAGCAGCGGTTCCCGGGCGTGGCGGAGGTCCACCCGTACCGGCCGGGCGAGGGCGGCGCGCACACGCCGCAGCAACTCGCCGCCCAGTACTGGGTGAACCGCACCGCCGACGAGGGCTTCACCGTCACCTCGACCCGGATCACCGCCGACGGCACGATCGCGGTCGGCGTCGACGGCGACCTCGACCGGGCCCGGGCCGTGCTGGAGCAGCGGTTCCCGCACTGGACGGCCGTCCACGCGGAGACCGCGTCCCCGGCGCTCTGACCGGCCGGCCGGCCGCCCCGAGCGCCCCCGTGCGCCCTTTCGCCGCCTCGCGGTGGGGCGGAAGGATGGGAGCCCGTCGGAGACGAGGCAGCGGGGGCGACAGCGGTGACCACCAGTCCGTCCAGCGCCGAGGGGTGGCGGCTGCGGCTCGACGCGGCGATGGCGGACGGCGGGCGGTGGCCGGAGCGTTCGCCGTGGATCCGTCCTGCGGTCGCCGCGCATCCGCGCGACCTGTTCGCACCCGACCGGCTGTGGGACTGGGACGGCCGCGCCTGGCAGCCGGTCGGACGGATCGCCGATCCCGGCCGGTGGTTCGGGTTGCTGTACGACGACCCGGGCCGGCCGGCGGTGACCAGGGTCGCCGACGGCCTGCCGTCCTCCAGCCTGCCAGCGCCCGCCGTGGTGGTCGACATGCTCGACTCGCTGCTGCTGGAGCCCGGGCACCGGGTGCTGGAGCTCGGCACCGGCGCGGCCTGGAACGCGGCGCTGCTCGCCCACCGCGCCGGCCCCGGCCGGGTCGTCTCGGTGGAGGTGGACGCGGACCTCGCGACGACCGGCTCGGCCCGGCTGCGGGCGGCGGGCCTGGACGCCCGGGTGCGGGTCGGCGACGGGGGTGCGGGCCGGCCCGCCGACGCGCCGTTCGACCGGGTGATCGCCACCCACGCCGTCGAGCGCGTCCCGTGGACGTGGGTCGAACAGACCGCGCCGGGCGGCCGCCTGGTACTGCCGTGGGGCGGCCTCGGCCACGTCGCCCTCACCGTCGCCGACGACCGCGCCTCCGCGAGCGGCCGGTTCCGGGGCCCGGCCCGGTTCATGGCCGACCGGACCACCGCCGACGGCGCCCCGCCCCGGGGCTTCGCCGAGATCCGCCGTGCCGCCCCGCCGGGGCCTGAGCGGCGCACCTCGCAGGATCCGGCCGAACTGCGGGACTGCGACCTGCTGTTCCACCTGCGGCTGGCGCTGCCCGAGGTCCGCGTGGAGACCGCCGCCGACGCGGACGGCGTGTCGGCCCGGCTCCACGACGGCACCTCGTCCTGGGCGGCCCTGTCCGCCACCCCCGACGGCGTGTTCGTCCACCAGGGCGGCCCGCGCCGCCTCGCCGAGGAGGTCGCCGCTGCGCGGGACGAGTGGACCGTGCTCGGCCGGCCCGAGGTGTACGACTACGGCCTGACCGTCACCCCGCACGAGCAGTGGGTGTGGCTCGGCGACCCGACCTCCGCCCGCCGCTGACCGGCCCCGCACGGGGTCGGCCGGCCCGAGATCGCTGCCGAACACGGCGACCGCCGCCGGCACGCCCGCGAAGATCCACGCCTCGGCGGCCCGACGCCAGTCACACGCGGCGGGGCGCTGCCGGGCGTCCCGGCCACCGGCCCACCCCCGCCGACGGCTTCCACGAGGATCGTCCGCAGCGCGGAACCCCGTCCTGGCAGCGGCCGAGCACCGTGTTCCGAACGCTCCGCACGAGCAGCGATCTCCGCTCGCCGCCGGCAGGCTCCCGGACGGCGCTGACCGTGATCGCCACAGCAGCCCGGACGGCGCCGGACCGCTACCGCCGGCGACGGCTCCGGCGAGGGTCGTCGGCCGCGCCGAACGCCGTCTCGGCGGCCGCCAGCACCAGGAAGCTTCCCAGTACCGCGAACACCGCCGGTACGCCGGTGAAGATCCGCATCTCGGCGGCGCGGCGCCGGTCGTACTCGGCCCGGTCGATCTCCGCGCGCACCGAGGTCCGTCCGCGGTCGCCGACTTCGTGCTTCGTCCAGTAGTAGCCGGAGGCGTCCTTGCCGACCTCTCCCGCGCCGCCCGCGGTCGCCAGCCCGATCGCGATCAGGCAGGCCGCGAGCGGGTAGCCGAGCTTCACGCCGCGCGGCAGCAGCCGCAGGTACCGCAGCAGGTCGAAGCCGTTGCCGCGCCGCAGGAACGGCACCGACCAGGAGCGGACCAGGGCGACGACGAAGAGCAGCACGATCGCCAGCAGCGTCGGGGCCCACAGCCAGGCGGGCGCCATCCAGCGCAGCGGGGGCGCGGTGGCGGCCATGCAGAGCAGTTCGACGGCGCACAGCGCCCAGGCCGCGACAAAGTGCACCCGGTGGCTGCCCCGCAGTACCTCCACGTCCCGCCCCCGTCCACGCGTTCCCCGAGCTGCCCGCGCAGCCTATCCCCGGTATACCCCTGACCGGCACCCTTGCTCTGCGTAGACTGCCCCACATGGCTTGCCGCATCAGTGAGTTGATCCTGGACTGCACCGATCCCGAACTGCTCGCCGGGTTCTGGTGCGAGGTCCTCGGCTACGTCGAGCTCGGCCGCGAGCCGGACGGCGGCATCGAGATCGGCCCGCCCGGCACCGGCTTCGGCGGCCCGCAGCCGACCCTGATCCTCAGCCCGAGCGCCGACCCGCGCCCGGCGAAGCTCCCGCTGCACCTGGACGTCAGCCCCACCGACCGCGACCAGGACGCCGAACTGGCCCGCCTGCTCGCCCTCGGCGCGAAGCCCGCCGACGTCGGCCAGAGCGGCGAGGAGAACTGGCACGTCCTCGCCGACCCGGAGGGCAACGTCTTCTGCCTGCTGCGCGCCCGCATCCCGGCCGTCCCACCGGAGCGGTCGGACGGCAGCAACGGATGACGGGCACGGCCACCTGCTACCTGCTACCTGCTACCCGCACCTGACGCGGCCCGCTGCCGACCGAGTGGGAACCGCCGCTGTGCAGAGGGGACTTGACGGGCGGCGCGGCGCGCTCAGCCGGTGATCGTGCGGACGTCGACGGCGGCCATCCCGGCGCGGGCGGCGGCGAGCAGGCCGGTGTCGGCGTCGTCCAGGACCAGGCAGTGGGCGGGGTCGACGCCGAGGCGTTCGGCGGCGAGCAGGAAGATCTCCGGTGACGGCTTGCCCTCGGCGACGTCGTCGCGGGTGACGGTGCAGCCGAACAGCTCGGCCAGGCCGAGGTGCCGCATGGTCGCCTCGACGGTGGCGCGCATGCCGCCGGAGGCGACGGCGATCGGCAGCCGGCCGGCCAGGTCACGGGCCAGGTCGGCGACCCAGCCGATCTCCCGGACGTCCCCGAGGTGGTCGAGGTAGCGGGCCTCGCAGTCCGCGACCAGGGCGTCCACGGTGACGCTCGGGGTGATGCCGTGCTGACGGAAGGCGTCGGCGATGGTCTCGGGCGTCGAGGTGCCGGTGTGGGCGAGGTACCAGTCGTGGCTGATCGGGATGCCGTACGGGCCGAGGGTGTCGGACAGCGCCTTGTAGTGCGCGGTGTGGGTGTCGGCGAGGGTGCCGTCGAAGTCGAAGAGGACGGCTCGGCGGCCGGTGAGCAGGTCGGGGTCGAGCGTGCCGGACACGGTTTTCCTCCCGGGTGGGCCGGTTGACGTCCGCGACCATTAGGTCTGTTCGCGGAGCGGGCTGTCAAGGCGTCAATGCCCGGGCCGAGAAGGGGAATTGCGACCGGCCGTGGCGGCCAGCGCGGCGGCGACCAGCAGGCACAGCAGCGCCCAGGCCGGGGTGAAGCCGCCGGTGAGGTCGACCAGCAGGCCGAGCACGGGCGGCACGGTGACGATGGCGATCTGGTTGACGGACATGGCCAGCCCCAGGGCGAAGCCGGTCCGGCCCGCCGGGGCCGACTCGGTGACGTGGGCGACCCACGGGCCGTACCAGCCGAAGCCGAAGAAGCCGAGCCAGACGAAGACGCCGGAGGCCACAGCCGGCACCCGCCCGGCGGGTGTCATCAGCACGGCCAGCCCGGCGATCACGGCCGCCATGCAGGCCAGCACCACCGGGTAGCGCCCCGACCTGCTGCGGTCGCTCCAGGCCGCCAGGCAGATCCGCCCGACGACGCCCGCGACCTGGGACGCCACCAGCACCAGCGCCGCCCGCCCGGCGTCGACCGACGCCGCCTGGTGGAGGTGGAGCACCGTCAGGATGCCGACGCCGCACTGCACCGAGATCAGGCTGGTCCCCGACAGCATGATCCGCACGGTGGACGGTTCGCGCAGCATGCCCAGCCGCGCCCGGAGCTGCGCCGCGAGCGGGCCGGAGGCCGCCGGGTCGGACGGCACCGGCGGCCTGCGGTAGCAGCCCGTGAAGAGCACCGCGCCGAGCAGCGCGACCAGGCCGCCGGTCAGCAACGTCGCCCGCCAGCCGAACTCCCGGGCGATGAACGGGAGTACCGCCGAGGCGAGCGCCGCCCCCAGCGGCAGGCCGGCCTGTCGGATGCCCATCGCGAAGCCGCGCTGCGAGGCGTCGAACCAGGACGCCACCGACTTGCTCCCGCCCGGCTGCACGGTGCTGTACCCCGCCCCGACCACCAGCAGCGCCACCAGCAGCGCCGGGTACCCGGGTGCCAGGCTCCCTGCGCCCAGCGCCAGCGCGACCACGCCGGCCCCGGCCCCGACCACCCAGCGCTCGGAGTGCCGGTCCAGCAGTGCTCCGGCCACCAACAGGCCGACCAGAGGCGCGAGTTGGGCCGCCGAGACCAGCAGGCCGAGCTGCGCCGCACTCAGCCCCAGGGCGCTGCGCAGCTGGACGCCGAGCGCGCCGATGCCGCCGACGAAGAAGCCGGACGCCGCCTGGGTGAAGGTGGCGACCCCCAGCACCGTCCAGCGGTAGCGCCACGGGTCGCGGGCATCGGGACGCGGGGGCCTGACGGCTTGTTGTGTCATGCCGACCAGCCTGTTGTAATGGCCTTGTGCAGCTCAACCCTTACGGCGAGGACGCGGTGAACCTGGCCGCCGACCTGGCCAACCCCCGGCCCGGGAGCGCGGGCGAGCTGGCGGACCGCTGCCTGGCGGCCGGGCTGCTGCTCGAACGCCCGGTGACGGCGGACGACCTGGCCCGAGCCCAACTGGCCCTGGACGCCTGGGAGTCGGTGGTCGACGCCGCCGACGACCGGGAGCGCGCCGACCGGCTGAACCGGATGCTGGCCGAGGCCGCCGCCTACCCGCGGCTGACCTCCCACCCGGGCACCGGCTGGCACCTGCACTACCGCGATCCGGAACAGCCGCTCGGCTCGGTGCTGTTCACGCTGTTCGCGGTCGGCACCGCCCTGCACCTGGCGACCCGGGGCATGCACCGCCTGCGCCGCTGCGAGGTCGCCGAGTGCCACACTGCGTTCGCCGACACCTCGCGCACCGGCCGACAGCGCTACTGCTCGCCGCGCTGCGCCAACCGGGACGCCGTCCGCCGGCATCGCGCCCGATCGGCCGACTGAACGATTCCGACCGGGAGTTGACGTCAGCCGGCGGTGGCGGACGTCGCGAAGCCGGCGGGGGTGTCGCACCAGACGGTGTCGCGGGTCCTCAACGGTGCTCCGCACATCCGGCCGGGCACCCGGGACCGGGTGCTCGCCGCCATCCGGGAGCTCGACTACCCTTAGCCCATCGCACCGCTCCTCTCCCGCCACGACGGTAGAGACGACCCGACCAGGACGGGAGTGGCCGTCCCACGGGAGCGCCCATTACGGGCGGATGACGATGGTGCTGAGCGTGCCGTCACCCCAGACCGTGGTGCTCATCATCATCTGGCCGTCCAGGGACGCGACCGTGAACTCCGGAACGAAACGATCAGTGAAGAGGGTTGCGAAGCCGCTCCGCAGCAGGTCCACCTCACTCCTCACCAGGTCCCACTCGTCGAGCAGTCGAACACGGAACCACCCTTCGTACGGCTCATGGTCCGAATCGTCCCCGAGGCGCACGCGGCCGAGCGCGAGCAGAAACTCGCGCTTCTCGTCGAGGAGCCCGAACTCCGCGGCCATTCGGTGCCAGCCCGTGTTGACCTTGTCGGCGAAGTCCGAAGCGTTCAGGTCGGCGACCTCATCCGGGTGTGAGTCGAAGCGTCCGTGCTCAGGCCCGGCGCTCGCAGGCGACACGTACTTCGGCAGTGGGGGCAGTCGGACCTCCTGCTGGAATCGTTCGACGAGCCGGAGCCCGGCGGAGGCGAGCAAGTCACCTATCTCGGCATCAGTCAGAATCACGGCAGCACAGTAACCGCAACTCACGCCGCCCGGGCCGGATTTTCTGGCGATCCAAGAGCGCCTACCACCCCTTGATCGCAAGCTTCACTCGAAACGAGCCGCGCCCATCTGCGATCATCCGCTCATGAGCTACGACCTGGCTGTGTGGGATGGGGAGCGGCCGAGCGACGAGGACGCGGGCGCGGTGTTCGAGGAGTTCTACGAGCGTCACCTCGATTCGGAGGACGTGTTCGCGGAGCCGTCGCCGCGCATTGAGTCGTATGTCGAAGCACTCGTCGAGCGGTATCCGGACGATGTTCCTGGCAGCCCCTGGGCGTCACCGCCGGTCATGGGCGAGGCCTCGGGCCCGATCGTCTATCTGCTCATGTCCTACAGCAGGGCGGAGGAAGTCTCCGAATATGCCGCTGCGCTGGCTCGCGAGCACGGGCTCGTCTGCTACGACCCCCAGGGAGATACCCTTCGGGGCTGACTGGACAGGAACCACGGACTCCGGCTCTGCCGCCTCCGCCGGCTCGGATTGAACCGGCGGCGGTTCACCGGGACCCGGCAGGCTCTCGGGCGACGCGTCGCGGCAGCCGAGGGTGCCGTTGTCCGGGGCCGGCACCTCGCCGGTCGCAGCCCTGCTGCCGGCATACATCGCGGACCGATCGACCCATGTCGACAGACCGGTCACGGGCGGCTGCAGAAGGCCACCGTCGCAGCATCCTGAACCGGGAATCGGTGACAGTTGGACAGACCAGTATCACCCCCCGGCCGGCAGCGGCCGGAGCGCGCTGTGTGCAGTGACCACCCGTCAGGCCGGGCCGGCCGGGTCCGAGAACCGGGCTGCCGCACTGCCGTGTGCCGGCCTGCGGCTGGCGGCGGTGCCGGCGGTGTCGGCGGTGCTGGCCCGGACGACCAGTCGCGGTGCGATGGTCACGTGCGTGACCGGTGTGCCGGGTTCGTCGATCAGCCGTAGCAGCAGGTCGATCCCGGCGCGGCCGATCGCGGTGAAGTCCTGCCGGACGGTGGTGAGCGGCGGGGTGATGTACGCGCCCTCCGGGAGGTCGTCGAAACCGGCGACGGCGATCTCGGCGGGCATCCGCACCCCTGCCTCGTTCAGTGCGCGGACCAGCCCGAGGGCCATGTGGTCGTTGGCGGCGAACACCGCGGTCGGCCGTGGGCCCGCCCCGCCGCGGAACGCCTGCGCGACGACGCGCCCGGCCGCATGGCCCGAGGCCGGGCTCCAGTCGCCGGTCAGGTGCGGCGGGACGGGGAGGCCGGCCGACTCCAGCGCCGCCCGCCAGCCCTGCAGGCGGCCCTCCGCCTCGATCCATTCGCCGGGGCCCGCCACGTGCCAGACGGTGGTGTGCCCCAGCGAGAGCAGGTGCTCGGTGATCGCCCGGGCCCCGGCGAACTGGTCCACGGCCACCCCGGGCAGGTCCAGGTCGTAGCCGCCCTCCACCGTCACGATCGGGAACGGCTGGGGCAGCCGGGCCAGGGCTGCCACCGTGTGCCGGTGCGGTGTCATCACCACCACGCCGTCCACCCCCCAACTGCCCAGCCGTTCAAGGGCTTTGCGGAGCGCGTGCTCGGTCAGCTCCTCCAGGCCGACGGAGGCCACCAGGTAGTCCTCCTGCCGGGCGGCGCGCTCCAGACCTGCCAGGATGCTCGCCGGGCCGAACAGCGTGGTGTTGGCCGCCACCACGCCCAGCGTCCGGCTGCGCCTGGTGACCAGCGTCCGGGCCGCCGAGTTCGGCCGGTAGCCCAACTCCGCGATGGCCCGCAGCACCCGCGTCCTGGTCGCCTCGCGCACATTGGGGTGGTCGCTCAGAACCCGGGAGACGGTCTGGTGCGACACGCCCGCGACCGCCGCGACATCCGCCATCGTCGGCGGCCGCCGCTCCCCAGCCTCGTCCATGTCGCTCCCCGCTCTCCCGGTGCCCACGGTGACGGCGTTCACCCTAGTGGCCGCCGCTGCCCCACGACCGGCCACCTCGACGCGAACCCGGCAGCCATCCGGGAGGCTCGCGGACTTCGTGAAGCAGCGAACCACCGGAAGGCGACAACCGGAGCTTTCAGTAAGCTGATTGACGGTTCGTCAGAATGTCGAGCAGGCGTGGCAGGGCGGCGGCGAGGATCCCGGTGTCGGCCTCCGGGGTGCCGCCGTACGCGTAGACCGTGGAGGCCGCGGCCGGGCTCTCGCCGGGGAAGCGCGGGCGGTGGCCGGCGTCGGCGTGCTCCACGAGGTGGGCGTCGAGGCCGGCCGCGCGCCGGCGGGCGGCGAGCTGGTGGGCGGCGGGGGCGGAGGGCCACATCGCGTCGTCGCCGCCCGCGATCAGGAGGAGCTCGGCGCGGGTGCGTTCGACCGGGATCGCCGCCGCCGCGAGGCGGTCCGCGAAGGTCTGTTCGCTCTGCTCGTACCAGCCGCGGATCGCCACCGGCCGGCCGTCCGGCTCGGTGGGCTGCCAGGAGTCGTCCATCGGCACGAACGGCAGCGGCCGGCCCTGCCACGTCCAGCTGGAGCGGTAGGGGCGGTCGGCGCCGTCCGCGCCGGGGCCGACGTTGCACCACACCCGGGAGGTGGGTGCGATGGCCACCACCGCGTCCACCCGGGGGTCGTGGACCGCCGTCAGCAGCGCCGCTTCCGCGCCCTTCGAGCTGCCGAGCACGCCGATCCGCCGCGCGCCCTCGTGCCGCAGCAGGTCCACGGCCGCCGTGAAGGTCTCCAGCGGAACCTCGCAGATGCCGGGCGGCTGCCCGGGGCCGCCGAACCACCGGATCGCCAGCGTGGTCAGCCCGGCCCTGGCCAGCATTCGCGCCCGCTCCCGCTCCACCCGGCCGCTCGACCCGGCGAGCACCAGCACCGCGGCGCCGTCGCCGTCCTCGGGCGTGCACAGCAGGCCCTCCCAGGGCTCCGTCAACTCCCGTTCCCGCACCGTCTCCATGCGTCCGATCATACGAACGGGGGCGCACCGCAGGCCTGTTGCGCTCCGCCGGAAGGAGCACGTGCCCCCTCCGCCCGTCGGCCTCGCGGAGGAGGCGCGTCGTTCCGCGGAGCGACGACCGGCGGGCACGCGGTGCGGCAACGTGGCTCCATGACGCCCACAGACAATCTGATGCAACGTCAGCACCGCTCCAGGCCAAGGCGGTTGTGCTCCGCGATGCTGGCCTTCGGGCTCGCCGCCGGGCTGCTGACCGCCGGCGCGCAGGCCGCCGGCGCGCAGGCCGCCGACGCCGACCAGGCCGGTTGGACCGCGCGGATCAGCCGGACCGAGTTCGGCATCCCGCACGTCGTGGCCAGGGACTTCGGCGGCCTCGGTTACGGCTTCGGCTACGCCTACGCGCAGGACAACCTCTGCCAACTCGCCGACCAGGTGGTCACGTTGCGCGGCGAGCGCTCCCGCTGGTTCGGGCCGGACGGCCGGACCGCCGACCGGGTGCGCAACCTGGACAGTGACGCCTACCAGCAGAGCCTGCTGCGCTCCGGCACGGTCGAGCGCCTGCTGGCGCAGCCCGCACCGCTCGGGCCGACCGGTGAGGCGCGGCAGTTGGTGGACGGGTACGTCGCGGGCTACAACCGCTACCTGCGCGACACCGGCGTGCAGAACCTGCCGGACCCGTCCTGCCGGGGGAAGGGCTGGGTCGGGCCGATCGCCGCCGCAGACATCTGGAACGCCCTGTACGACGTGGACACCTGGGCGGGCACCCCCAAGTCCCTGGCGGCCACCGCCGTCCCGGCCGCCGCTGCCGACGCCCCCGACGCCCCCGAGGCTCTGCTCGCGTCCGTCCGGCCGGGCCGCGCGGGCGACGGGCCGGAGCTCGGCAGCAACGGCTGGGCGATCGGACGGGACGCCGCGCGCGGCGCAGGCGCCCTGCTGCTGGCCAACCCGCACCTCCAGTGGGTGGGCCCGAACCGGTTCTACCAGGCGCAGTTGACCATCCCGGGGGTCCTGGACGTGGCTGGCGCGGGCCTGTCCGGCATCCCGTTCGTGCAGATCGGGCACACCCGGTCGCTCGCCTGGACGCACACCGCCAGCTACGCCGACCACTCGACCTTCCTGCGCCTGTCGCTGGTGCCGGGCGACCCGACCGCGTACCTGGTGGACGGCCGGCCGGAGCGGATGACCGCGCAGCGCGTGCCGGTGACGGTGCGGGCCGCCGACGGCACGCTGTCCACCGTCGAGCGGACGCTGTACCGCTCCCGGTACGGCTACGTCCTGGGGCTGGGCTGGACCGCCGAGCACGCCTACACCGTGCTCGACGCCAACGCCGGCAACCTCCGCTCCCTCAACGAGTGGATGGCGATCGGCCGTTCGCAGAGCCTCGACGAGTTGCGGCGGGCGCAGCGCACCTACCAGGGCGCGCCGTGGGTGTACACGCTGGCCGTGGACGCCACCGGCACCGCGTACTTCACCGACTCCTCGGCCGTCCCGCACCTGCCCGACGCGCAGCGGGCGCGCTGCCTGGTACCCGGCGCGCTGGTCCCCGGCACGCTGGACGGCTCGTCCGGCGCCTGCGAGCCGGGCAGCGATCCGGACGCGCGGGTGCCCGGCGTGTTCGGCCCGGCCGACCAGCCGTCGCTGACCCGCACCGACTACGTGGCCAACTCCAACAACGGCCCGCGCCTGACCAACCCGGACGCGCCGCTGGGCGGCCTGCCCGCCGTCCACAACGCCGATCCCCGGCTGGACGCCCGTGCCCAGCTGGGCCTGCGGATGATCGCCGAGCGGCGGACCGGCGCCGACGGGCTGGGCGCGCCCGGCTTCACCCTCGGCACGCTCCAGGCGGCCATGTTCGGCGACCGGGTGCAGAGCGCCGAACTGGACCGCGACGACGCCGTCGCGCTGTGCCGGGCGCACCCGGCGATCACGGCGTCCGACGGCGCCCTGGTCGATGTGCGCGGCGCGTGCGACGTGCTCGCGGCCTGGAACCTGCGGGCCGACGCCGACAGCCGGGGCACCGTGCTCTGGCAGGCGTACCGCGACGCGCTGGCCGGCACCCGGACGCAGGCCTGGCAGACCGTCCCGTACGACCCGGCGCGGCCGCTGACCACCCCGCGCGGGATCGCCGCCGACAGTCCCGACGCGCAGCGGGCGCTGGCCGACGCGGTGCGCGCCCTGGCGGCCCGGGGACTGCCGGTGGGCGCGGCGATCGGTGAGGTGCAGCGCTGGGGAGGCGTGCCGCTGCACGGCTGCGCGGGCCCGACCGGTTGCTTCAACGTGCTGACGGCCGGGCCGAGTTCGGGCGCGGGCGGGGGGACGTACCCGGCACCGGGGGCGACCGTCCCGCACGGGTCGGGCTTCCTGATGGCGGTCGAGCTGACCGACCGGGGCCCGCGCACCCGGACGCTGCTCGCCTACGGCCAGTCGGCCGATCCGAGCTCGCCGCACTTCACCGACCAGACCCGCATGTACGTGGCCGGGCAGTGGGTGACGGAGCGTTTCACCGAGGCCGAGATCCGCTCGGCGCCGGGGCTGACCGTCACCACGCTGCGGCGCTGACCGGGCGGCCGACCGCCGCCGGGGAGCATCTAGGGTGGTGGGGTTGGGCGGGTTCGGGGCAGGGGGGCGGGGCGTCGTGGAGCGGTCGCGGCTGGTGGGGGTCGCCGGGCCCGGCGGGGCGGGCTCGGGGTACGCGGTGGGCGGCCGGCTGGTGCTGACGTCGGCCCATGTGGTGCGCGGCGAGGGCTCCTCGGAGGTCACCGTGTTCCGGCCGGCGGGGGCGGGGCCGGTCGGGGCGCGGGTGGCCTGGTGCGGGACGCCGGGCGGGCGGGACGACGCGGCGCTGCTGGTGGTCGAGGAGTCGCTGTGGGCCGAGCCGCCGGGGCCGGTGCGCTGGGGGCGGCTGGTGACGGACCGTCCGGGGGCGGAGTGCGGGACGTGGGGGCTGCCGGAGCTGGCGCAGCGCGCGGGGCGTCCGGCCGAAGCGGTGCAGCTGGTCGGGGAGTTGAACCCGGGGACGGGCTTCGTCGACAACCGGCACGTGCTGGAGCTGCGGCAGCACCCGCCGCAGTGGCCGGGCGGCGGTTCCGCGTGGGGCGGCCTGTCGGGGGCGGCCGCGCACTGCGGCGAGCTGCTGGTCGGCGTGGTGGCGTCGGAGCGGGCGCATTCGGGCGGGGCACAGCTGAACCTGGTGCCCGCGTACGTGCTGCACCACGATCCGGCGTTCCGGGCGGTGTTGGCGCGGCACGGGGTGCCGGCGGCGGTGTTGGAGCCGGTGGAGTTGCAGCGGTTGGCCGATCCGGCGCTGGCGCCGGGGCGGGCGGCGGGGCCGGTGCGGTCGCCGGCGGCGCTGCTGCGGGCGGCGCGGCAGGTGGTGCCGTTCCACGGCCGGGCGGAGCTGCTGGGCGAGCTCGTGGAGTGGTGCGGACGCGGCGGGTTCGGTGCGTGGCTGCTGCACGGGCCGGGCGGCCAGGGCAAGACCCGGTTGGCGCACGAGTTGGCGGCGCGGCTGTCGGAGCGGCAGTGGGCGGTGCTGTGGCCGCGCCCGGACGCGGGTGCGGAGGAGTTGGCGGAGTGCCGGTGGGCGACGCGTCCGCTGCTGGTGGTGCTGGACTACGCGGAGCACCGCACCGGGCAGCTGGCCGCGCTGGTGGGCGCGGCGGCGGCGCACCGCGGGGGGACGCCGTTCAAGCTGCTGCTGCTGGCCCGGACCGACGGCGACTGGTGGCAGCAGGCCGTCACCGCCGACGACGTGGCGCAGGACCATTTGGAGTTCGCCCCGACGCGGCGGCTGGACGCGTTGCAGGAGGATCCGGCGGCCCGGCCGGCGGCGTACCGGGCGGCGGTGGACGCGCTGGCGGCGGCGCTGCCGTTCGTGGACGGCGGCGCGGAGCAGGACTGGGCGGGCGCCGCGGCCGCCCTGCCGGTGGCCGAAGGGCTGGAGCAGCCGGGCTACGGCAACGCGCTGACCCTGCAGATGGCCGCGCTGGCCGACCTGCTGGACACCACCGGGGCGGCCGAGTTCGCCGGGCCGCCGGGCGTCGCCGTGGTGGAGGACCGGCTGCTGGGCCACGAGCGCCGCTACTGGCAGCGCACCGCGACGGCGCTCGGCCTCGCGCCCGCGCTGTCGGCGCGGGCGCTGGACGCGGTGATCGCCGCCGCGAACCTGGCGGGCGCGGCCGACCGGGAGCAGGCGTCCGGGCTGTGGCGGGCGTTGCCGGCGCTGGCCGACCAGCCGCGCGACCGGCTGGACACGGTGACGGCCTGGCTCGGCGCGCTCTACCCGGCCCCCGCGCCGCAGCCGTTCGGGCCGCTGCCGCCGGACCGGCTCGCCGAGCGGCACATCGCCCGCGTGCTGGAGGAGGCCGACCCGGAGCTGCCCGAGCGGCTGCTGCCGATCCTCGACGCCGAGCGCACGGCGCAGCTGCTGACCGTCTGCACGCGGGCCGCCGCGCACCCGGCGCTCGCGGGCCGGCTCGATCCGCTGCTGACGCGGCTGTGCGTGCGCCACCGGGCCGCGCTGGCACCGCACTTCGTCGCGCTGGCCACCCGCACGCCGCGCCCCGGGCCGCTGCTGGCGGCGCTGGACGCGATCGTCGACGACCCGGGGACGCCGCTGGAGGAGCTGCTCGGGCTCAACGGGCTGCTGCCGGTGGCCAGTGAGGCGCTGGTGCGGCAGGCCGCCGGCCTCGCGCGGCGCCTGACGGAGCGGCTGCGGGAGCCGGCCGCCGCCGATCCCGAGCGGTACGGGCTGCTGTTGGCGGCCGTGCTCAACGACCTGTCGATCAGAGCGAGCCACCTCGGCCGGGCCGAGGAGAGTCTGGCGGCGATCCTGGAGGCGGTCGAGCTGTGCCGCGGCTTCGTCGCGGCCGATCCCGCGCTGCACAGCGTCGGGCTGGCCGTCCTGCTGGGCAACCTCGCCAACGAGCTCGTCGAGCTGGGCCGGCCGGAGGATGCGCTGGTCGCCGCGCAGGAGGGCATCGCGCTGCACCGGTCGCTGGGCGAGGCCGGGCTGGCGGGGCTGGCGGACGCCCTGGTCAGCCTCTCCCCGGTGCTCGCCGGTCTCGGTCGCCACGAGGACGGGCTGGCCGCCGTGCAGGAGGCCCTCGACGTGATCCGTCGGCTGGCGGAGGCCGATCCGTCCCGGCACGTGCGCCGACGGGCCACGGCCACGGCCCAGTTGGCGATCCGGCTGGGCGATCTCGGCCGCCTTCCGGAGAGTGCGGCGGCCGCCCGCCGCACGGTGGCGGTCTACCGGGCGCTCGCGGAGGCCGAGCCCGACGCGCACCTGTCCGATCTGGCCAGTGCGCTCGGCAACGAGTCGGAGGCGTGGCGGCTGCTGCGCCGGCCGGAGCAGGGACTCGCCCCGGCCGAGGAGGCGGCCGCCCTGTTCCGTCGGCTCGCCGAGCGCAATCCGGACGCGCACCTGCCGCGGCTGCGGACCAGCCTGTCCGTCCTCTCCGACCATCTGCACGATGTCGGCCGGCCCGCGGAGGCGCTGGCCCTCGCCCGGGAGGCGGTCGCCATCGCCCGGGCGCTGCACGCCACCCGGGCGGACCTCGGCCGGGCCGATCTCGCCGCGGCGCTGGTCGGCCTGTCCCGGCACCTCGGCGAGCAGCGCCGCATCGAGGAGGGGCTGGCGGCCGCCCAGGAGGCGGCCGAGCTCTGCCGCGCCCTCGCCGCCGTGCGCCCCGCCGTCCACGGGAACCGGCTCGCCACCGCCCTCAACCACGTCTCCAGCCATCTGCGGCTGCTCGGCCGGGCGGAGGAGGCGCTGGCCGGCCGCCTTGAGGAGGTGGAGCTGCTGCGCAGGCTCGACTCGCCCTATCGCCTCGCCCAGCTGGCCGGGGCCCTGGACGGCCTGGCGGACCAGCTCAGCTCGCTGGGACGGCACGCCGAGGCGGTGCCGTTCTGCGCGGAGGCCGTCACGGTGTGCAGCACCCTCGCCGACCGGGACGCGAACAGCCACCTGCCGCTGTTCCTCGGGGCCCTGATCCGGCTCAGTGAGGAGCTCCGCCTGGCCGGCGACCCCGTCCTCGCGGTCCGCCCCGCGCGCGATGCCCTCGACCTCTGCCGCAGCCTGTACGAGGGCGCCCCGGGTCCTCATCTGCCGTGGCTGGCAGTGGCGTTGGCCAACCTCGCCGCCTGCCTGGACGCACCGGAGCAGCTCGCCGAGCGGGCCGCCCTGACCGAGGAGGCGGCGGCCCTGCACCGCACCCTCGCGGAGAGCGATCCCGCCACCCACCGGCCGCTGCTCGCCCAGGCGTTGCTCATGGTGGCCACCAACTCCGGCCTGGCGGGCCGGACTTCGGACGCGATCGGCCCCGCGCTCGAAGCGGTCCGGGTCTGCCGCGACCTGCACCGCGCCGATCCCGAGGCCCACCGCTCGGCGCTGGCCGTCGCGCTGCACACCCTCGCGGTGGCCCACCTCGACCTCGGCGACCGCGCGCAGGCGCGGGACGCCGCGCTCCAGTCGCTCGACCTCCAGCAGGAGCGGCCCGCCGAGTTCGCCCACACCATCACGATGCTCCAGGAACTACTCCGGATCATCGACCAACTCCCGTCCTGATCCCGCCGGTTGCCCGGGGCGCCCGCTGGCGGCGCGGGATTCCGGACAGCTAGTATCCCGAACATGCGGACGAGCGAAGGCGTCGAGTGGGGCCTGCACTGCTGCCTCACCCTGGTGTGGCTGGACGGACCGGACCCGGTGCCGTCCGCGCGACTGGCGGCGATGTTCGAGCTGTCGCCGACGTACCTCAACAAGGTGCTCCAACGCCTCACCCGGGCAGGCCTGTTGACGTCCGCCCGGGGCCCGCGCGGCGGCGTCCGACTGGCCCGCGACCCCGGGCGGATCACCATGATGGACGTGGTGACGGCCGTCGAGGGCGCCGACCCGCTGTTCGCCTGCGCCGAGATCCGGCAGCACGGCGCCTCCGCCCAGGGCGCGCACACCCGCGAGTTCGCCCGCCCCTGCGGCATCGCCGCCGCGATGCGCCGCGCCGAACTCGCCTGGCGCCGCGAACTCGCCACCCGCACCATCGCTGACCTGGCCCACGACGCCCCGGCCACCACCGCCGCCCGCATCCGCCAGAACTACGCCCGCCTGCTCACCACAGCCTGACCCGCACAGCAGGCCCCCCGGGCCGGCGACGCCACCCCCGTCCGACCCGACTTCGACCACCGCACCTCCCGGAACCCCCGCCCCCCGGCCCGACCCGACTTCAGCCACCGCACGCCTCGGCCATGCCCGGTGCCACCCCCACCGGGCCAACCCCGGCGCAGCTCCGCCGCCACCGCAATTCCGCACCACCGAACCGAACGCCACCCACCCCGAACACCTCACCCACCCAACGCCACCACCCGAGGCGAAGCGCTGCACCACCGCGCCCGCGCGACCACCGCCGGCGCAGCTCCGCACCGCTGACCTGAACGCCACCCGCCCCGAACACTTCGCGCACCCGACACCACCGCCCAAAGCGAAGCGCTGCACCACCGCGCCCGCACAACACCCGCCGGCGAAGCCCGGCGCAACTCCCACCGCTGACCCGAACGCGGAACCGCCCCGAACGCTTCGCGCACCCGACACCACCGCCCAAAGCGAAGCGCTGCACCACCGCGCCCGCACAACACCCGCCGGCGAAGCCCGGCGCAACTCCCACCGCCATCGCCGCCGCCCGACCCGACTTCGACCACCCCACGCCCCGGACATCCTGGGCCCCGGCGCCGCCGACCGTCCCAACTCCGCTCCACCGAACCGAACGCCACCCACCCCGAACACCTCACCCACCCAACGCCACCGCCCGAGGCGAAGCCCGGCACCACCGCGCCCGCGCAACCACCGCCGGCGAAGCCCGGCGCAGCTCCCACCACCATCGCCCGCGCCCGCCCCATCCCGCCCAAGCCACCGTCCCGCCCCGACCCGTCCCCCAATTCAGGACACCCAACATCCCGAATAGGAGCCCTCCCATGCCAAAGGCCCTCAACTCCCCTCCCTCACGCACCCGTTCAGCCGCCCTCCGCCCCGCCCTCGTGCTCGCGCTCGGCACCTTCGCCGTCGGCACCGACGCTTTCGTCCTGGCCGGCTTCCTCCCCGCCGTAGCCTCCTCCCTCCATGTCTCGACCGCCGCCGCCGGGCAGTCCGTCAGCCTGTTCGCCGCCGTGTACGCCCTCGCCTCGCCGCTGCTCGCCGTCGCCACCGCCCGACTCCCCCGCCGTACGTTGCTGCTCGGCGCCCTGCTGCTGCTCGCCGCCGCCAACGCCCTCTGCGCGCTGGCCCCCGACTACCCCGTCCTGCTCGCCGGCCGCGCGCTCGCGGCTCTCGGTGCGGCCGCGTTCACGCCCACCGCCGGAGCGACGGCCGCCGCGCTGGTGCGGGCCGAGTCGCGCGGGCGGGCGCTCGCGGTGGTGATCGGCGGGCTGACGGTGGCCACCGCACTCGGCGTCCCGCTCGGACGGGTGGCCGCCGTCGGCCTGGGCTGGCGGGCGGCACTCGGCGCGGTCGCGGCGCTGAGCGTGCTGGCCGCACTCGCCGTCGCCCGGACGCTGCCCCAACTCCCGGGCGCCGCACCGGTTCCGCTGCGGTCGCGGCTGTCGGCACTGCGCCGCCCCGGGGTGCTGGCGGTGCTGCCGCTGACGGTGCTCGGCATGGCGGCGTGCTACGTCCCGTACTCGTACAGCGTGCCGGTGCTGGCGGCGGTGGGCGTCTCGGGGCGGGTGGCCGTGCCGGTCGCGCTGGTGCTGTACGGGGCGGGCGCGGTGGCGGGCAATCTCGCGGCGGGGCGGTGGACGGACCGGGTAGGCGCGGTGCGGGTGCTGACGGTGGGCTACGCGGTGATGGCGGTGTCGTTCGCGGCACTGGCGGCGCTCGCGGCAACACGGTCGCACAGCCTGCTCGCGGTGGCGGCGCTCGCGTTCCTGTGGGGCGCGAGCAGTTGGTGCCAGACGCCCGCGCAGCAGCACCGCCTGCTGGCCGCCGCGCCCGAACAGGCCCCGCTGGTGGTCTCGTTGAACTCGTCGGCGATCTATCTGGGCATCGGCGCGGGCACGGTGCTGGGCGGCGTGGCGCTGCCGTCGGGCGCGACGGCGGTGTTCGCACTGGCGGCCGTGCTGGCCTGCGGCGCGGCGGGGTTCCTGCGGGTGACGGTACGGGCCGCGCGCACCACGTCCGGTGCTACATCCACATGAACGGCTGGCCGGCGAGCGCGGAGGCGGCCCGCGCACTGGCGGTCAGCGTCTCGTCGGGGGCGGTGCCGCCGCCGCTGCCGGGGCGCTGGTCGGCGTAGCGGGCCTCGACGAGGGTGAGGTAGTGGCCGACCACCTCGACCTGGATCGCGGCCATCGGCCGGATGCCGGCGGCGGGGGCGATCAGCCCTTCGGGGAAGGTGAATTCGAACTCGGCGGCGTGGTCGCGGACGGCCTGCACGGCCCGGTCGGCGGTGCCCGGGTCCGCGAAGCGCAGTACCGTGACGCTGGTGATCACGGGCTGGTCGTTGCGGGTGAGCGCGACGCCGAGCCAGTCCAGGCAGTCGAGCTTCTCCAGCAGGTCGTGGCTCTTGTCGATCTGGAAGCCCTGGCATTCCACGCCGTCCCGGCTGGCGCTCCGGTGGGCCTTGAACACGTCGACCTCGTACGTGCGTTGGGCCGGGAAGTACCGCTCGGCCGTGAACGCCTGGGCCTCGGTCATCGGCTTGGCGATCTGCCCGGGGACGGCCGCGGCGGCGGCCGGCTGGGTGCTGGTGGGACCGAGCCCGGGCAGGATGTCGCCGGGGTGCGGCGTGGACACCACCCAGACGCCGCCGGCCGCGAGTACGGTGACGACGCTCCACAGGACGGCCAGGCGTCTGCGCTCGCCGACGGCCCGGTGCCCGGCCATCGGCTGGTCCTTGTCGGCGCCGACAGGCGCATCCCCCTGGATGGTCATGGCGCAGATTCTAAGCAGGTCATCCCACAATCCCACCTTCGGGTCGGGCCCTCCGGAGGCCCTCCGCCGCCGACCGTTCGGCATCGGCAATCGGCTTGTCAGCAGATGCGACGGTATGTCCAACATGCGTGCCAGCACCGGGCCCTGACCCGGCCACTGCGCCCGTTCATCCGCCGAGTCCTGGGACCCACACCAGGCGCAGCACGTCGATGGTGCGCTCGTCGGGGTTGACGAACAGCTCTGCGGTGACGGACGGCGCGAGGACCGCGCTGCGCAGGTCGCCCCACTCGTCGACGGGCGAGCCGGCCCGCTCGTCGAGCGTCACCAGCGCGGCGGTGACCAGCGCGAACAGCAGGTCGTCGGCCTTGGAGATCTCGACCATCGCCTGGGCGGGCTGATCCTGGAGCCAGACCCGCCAGCCCTTCACGCGACGGCCCCGACCTGCTGCGACCGCCCTGCCGCGAGCACCGGCCCGACCGCCGCCCGGAACCCGGACCGGTCGCCGCCGTACGCCGCCGACATGGCCCGCAGCCACCACGAGGTGATCACGGCCTCCCGGTCCAGCGGATCCTCGACCGGCCCCAACTCCGCGTAGAACCGCGCCCGTTCGTCGTACGTGAGCGCGTGTTCGATGCCGTTGATGCTGCGCGGCACCCGAAGCGTGCCGGACTCGGCCATGGCCGTCATACCCTGCCCTCCCGTCCCAATGCCTCCGACCGTACCCGCGCCCCACCCGATCCGTCTGCCGCGTTTCGCAACGAATCTCCGCTGCGGGAACGGCCGATGGCGGCGGATGCCCGGATTCACCGCCAAGTATGCGTCGCCGACGGCCGGTTCGCGCTTTCGTGTGCGCCCTCCCGACCACACCCGCTCCGCGACCTCCTTCCGCACCGAACCGTCCTCGCCGAAGCTTCCTCGCCGAACCTTCCTCGCCGAACCTTCCTCGCCGACCGACCGACGAACCGACCCGCTGCGCACCGAATTGCTTACGCAATGGCGGCGATTCGCTTTCCTGCCCGTTCGGGTGCTCCTAGCATCGGAGCACGGACATTCCGACAGACAGGGGTGGGTCTCCATGCCCGTGGACAGCGCCGGGATCGACCGGTCGAAGCCGAGCATTGCCCGCATCTACGACTACCTGCTCGGCGGTCAGGACAATTACCCCGCAGACCGCGAGATCGGTGACTTCTTCCTCCACGAACTTCCGGGGTCGGTGGAGGTTCCGGTCGAGAACCGCCGGGCCCTGATCCGCGCGGTGGGCGCGATGGCCGACGACGGCATCGACCAGTTCATCGACCTGGGCAGCGGCCTCCCCACCGCCGACAACGTGCACCAGGTCGCCCAGCGCCACCGCCCCGGCGCCCGCGTCGTCTACGTCGACAGCGACCCCACCGTCCTGGCCCACGGCCGCGCCCTGCTGGCCGCCGACGAACGCACCACCCTGATCCGGGCGGACGTGCGCGAGCCGGAGACCATCCGCCGCCACCCCGAGGTGACCCGGCTGATCGACTTCGACGAGCCGGTCGGCCTGGTGTTCAGCGCCGTCCTGCACCACGTCAACGACGACGAGCACCCCGCCGAGCTGGTCCGCTGGTGGACCGAGCGGGTGCCGTCCGGCAGCCTGCTCTACCTCTCGCACTTCCGCTCCGGCCACAACGCGCAGACCCGGCTCGCGGAGCAGAAACTGCACGGCGTCTTCGGCCGCGGCCGTTTCCGCACCGACGAGGAGATCACCGCCCTGTTCGGCGACCTCGACCTGCTCGAACCCGGCCTGGTGAACTGCTCCCGGTGGCGGCCCGAATCGCAGACCGGCACGGGCGAAAGCGAATTGACGGTATGGGGGCAGCTGATCTCCTGTGCCCTGGCCCGCAAGCCGTAGCGGGCCGCCGGCATTCCGCCGAACGGGTTTTGACTATTCGAACGCTGCCCCTATTCTTCACCCAGCCTGCGCGTGACCGGCACCGCAGACCCGATCAATGGGGGGCCGCAGTGCATTCCGAAACCGCTCACGACCTTCCGCACCCGCAGCTCCCGCCCCAGGCCGGCCGGTCCGCCGGCGGACCGTCCGCCGGCGGACCGGGGTTGGCCCTGGCCGCACAGATCCTGATCGGCGCCGAGACGGCGACGCAGCTGGTGTCGTCGGTGATCGGCGACCTTCAGCCGGCGGTGTCCCTCGCGCTGAACCCGCTGATGGTCGTGCTGTTCTTCGCCACCGTCGTGGTGTTCGTTCTCTGGTTCCGCAGGTGCCGGCTCAACGTCGACCGCATCGCCCCGGGAAGCTCGCAGTACACGGTCGGCCTCGCCTCCTGGGGCTGGTTCATCCCGCTGGCGATGTGGTGGATTCCGTACCGGATCGCGCTGGACATCTGGCGTGCGACCGCGCCCGGCGCCAAGGCCTGGCTGGTCCACGCCTGGTGGGTCGCCTGGCTCGCGAAGACCGTCGGCGGCGTGATCGCCGTCCGCCTCGGGCAGGACCTCTCCGGTGACTCGCCCTTCGGCGTGGCCACCGCCCTGGCCGCCGCTACGCTCGCCATTCTGTTCGTCCAGCAGCTCACCGACCGTCAGCAGGCCCGCCTGCGAGCCCTCCCGTCCGCGTAGCGCGACACCGGCCCGCGCGTACCCGCACCGGCCCGTCGGCCGAGGCCCACGCGGGCCCCGGCCGAACAGTGCCCGGCGGAGCTGCCTGTCAGGCGAGCGGCGCCCCGAATCCGGTGACGGCGCCCGGGTGCCCGGTCGGGTCGCCGACCAGGCCCGGCCAGACGGTCACCTCGCCTGCCGCGTTCGCCCCGTACAGGTCGGGGGTGCCGTCGCCGTTCAGGTCGCCGACCGAGCCGACGACGGGGTGGGCGGCGGGGTCGATGCCGCTGCCGAGGACGGTGCCCTGGGCGGGGTCGGCCAGTGCGGAGAAGTCGACGGCGCAGTTGGCGGCGGGGTTCCTGGTGATCGGGTACGCGAGGATCCGGCCGGTGCTGCGCTCGCGGGCCCAGAGCGTGGCCTGCGCGGTGGTGGTCGTCGTCCCGGCGGCGTCGGTGCAGGTGGTGGTGCCGTTGGCGGGGCCGGGGCCGATCAGGTCGTAGCCGCTCCAGTCGAGGCCGGAGAGCAGCCGGTCCGTCGCGGCGAGCGGCCTCGCGGTGGTGCTGCCGGGGGTGAACAGCCAGAGCTTGGTGCCGATCACCGCGACGAGGTTGGTCCTGACCGGGAGGTCGGCGGGCTCGTTGTTGACGGAGCCGATGGCCACGACCTGGGTGGCGTTGCTCCAGTCGGTGCCGAGCTCGGGCGGGCAGGCGATCGTGGCGCCGCCGGCGTCGAGGCAGCTGACCGGGCCCTGGGTGGTGGTGCCGTTGAGGTAGAACGCGGTGCGGCTGGTGATCCCGCTGGTCGAAGGCCGGTACAGGTAGAGCTGCGTGGCCCCGGCCGCGTGGGCGATCAGATCGTCCTGGAAGCCGCTGCCGACCAGTTTGCCGTGATGGGTGGTCTGCACGCCCTGCCAGGTTCCGGTGGGCGAGTCGACCGCAGCGCCGAAGAGCTGGCCCGTCTCGGCGGTCTCGGTGGTGTTCCGGATGGCGCGGAGGTTGCCGGCACTGTCCGGCAGCACGATCTCGGGGACTCCGTCGCCGGTGAGGTCGCCGTACCGGCCGCCCTGGGTCACGGCCGCCGCGCCCGCGATGGGCCCGGTCGCTGCGGCGGCCGGGATCCCCAGCAGGCCGAGCCCGAGCGTGCCGGAGGCGACCAGCGCGAGCAGGCGCGGCAACTGCCGTGCGGCGCGCCGGTCGGAAGTGCGATCGGACATGAATCGTCCCCCTCAGTCTGTCTGCCTTTCGGCAGGTTCATGACCCGTCGTGTTCGCGGGCCGCCCGATTCGATCACCTGCCTCCGACAGCGGCAAGACCCCTTTGCATAGCCTCTGAATATAAACGTGCTATGTTTTGGCTCATGAGTCGTCAAGACACCGACCCCGACCCGTCCGCCGCCATCGGATCCGCGCTGTACGGCCTGGCCACCAGGGCCGCCAGGCGGCTGCCGCGGGACATGAGCCTGACGTCCGCCGCCACGCTGGCCACCCTGGAACGGGGTGGGCCGCGGCGGATCACCGATCTGGCTGCGGTCGAGGGCGTGACGCAGCCCGCGATGACCTCGCTGGTGCGGGTGCTGGAGGAGTCCGGGCTGGTCGAGCGGCGGGGGGACGCGTCCGACCGGCGGGTCACGCTGGTGCACCTGACCGAGGCCGGCGCCGGCTACGTCCGGACGCGGCGGCGGGCGGGCGTCGAGGCGTTCGAGCGGTTGCTCGGCGGGCTCACCGGCGACGAGGTCGCGGCGCTGGTGGCGGCCCTTCCGGCGCTGGAGCACCTGGCGGAGCTCGAAAGCCGGGACCGCGAAGGGGCGCAGCGGTGAGCGGGCGGCCGGTCGGCGGGGTCGCGTTACCGGCGGCGAAGTCGGCGCGTCCCGAGGAGCGGCTGCTGGTCCCCGCGCTGATATTCGTCGCGCTGGTGGTGGCGGCGGTCGGCAGCCTCGGAACGCCGCTCATCACCAGCGTCGCGACCTCGTTCCACGTCTCGCTCGGCAGCGCGCAGTGGACGCTGACCGTCGCGCTGCTCAGCGGCGCCGTCGCCACGCCCGTCCTGGGGCGGCTCGGCGCCGGGCCGCACCGGCGGGCCACCGTCCTCGTCACGCTGGCGGTGGTGGTCGCCGGGAGCGCGCTCACCGTGCTGCCGCTGCCGTTCGCCTGGCTGCTGGCCGGCCGGGCGGCACAGGGCATCGGGCTCGGGCTGACGGCGCTGATGATGGGCGTGGCCCGCGACCACCTCCCCGAGCAGCGCGGCGCGGCCGTGATCGCGCTGATCTCGGTGGTCTCGATCATCGGGGCCGGCGTCGGCTACCCGCTGGCCGCGCTGCTCGCCGAGTTCGGCGGGGTGCGGGCCGCCTACGGCCTCGGACTGGTCGTCACCGCCGCCGCCCTGCTGGCCGCGTGGCGCTCCGTGCCGGAAGCCCCCGAGGGCCGCTCCGCCCGGGTGGACGTGGCGGGCGCGGTCCTGCTGGCCGCCGCGCTGCTCCTGGTGCTGTTCCTCGCCGGCGAGCGCAGTCTGTGGAGCGAGCACCCGGCCGTGGCGGCGGGCCTGGCCGTCCTCGCGGTGGCGCTGCTCTGCGTCTGGGCCGTCGTCGAGCTGCGCAGCCCGGCGCCGCTGGTCGATGTGCGGGCGGTGCGGCACCCGGCGGTCGCCTGGGCGAACCTGGCCATGTTCGTCGGCGGGATCGGCATGTACCTCCTGCTGACGCTCATCACCCGGTACGCGCAGACGCCGCACGGCGCCGGCTACGGCTTCGGGCTGACGACCTTCGTCGCCGGGCTGGTCCTCGTCCCGTTCTCGGTGCTGGGGTTCGCCGCCGGCCGGCTCACGCCCCGGGTCCGGACGCGGATCGCCGACCCCCTGCTGCTGGCCGGCAGCGCCGTCGTGGTCGGTGGCGGGTTCGCGCTGTTCGCGGCGGCCCGGTCGGAGCTGGCCGAGTTGTTCGTCGCGATGGGCGTGCTCGGCTTCGGCGTCGGCGGCTTCTCCGCGGCGATGCCCGGCGTCATCCTGGCCGTCACCCCGAAGCACGAGACGTCGAGCGCGATGAGCTTCAACTACGTTGTCCGCAGCGTCGGTTACTCGCTGGGCAGCGCCATCGGCGGCCTGGTCCTCGCCGCAGGCACCGGCCCCGACCGGCGCTTCCCCGACGACAGCGCGTACACCACCGCGGCCCTGGTCGGCCTCGCCGCCATGGCCGCCACCGCACTGACCGCCCTCGCCATCGCCCGCCGACGCCCCGCCGGGACCACCCCGTGAATCGGAAGCACTCACTCGTCGGACCTGCCCGACCTGTCCGCCGCAGTGGGCGTGCTCAGCTTCGGTGGCTTCTCCGCCGCCGAGCAACACGAGCTTCAACTACGTTGTCCGCAGCGCCGGTTACTCCCTGGGCAGCGCCATCGGCAGCCTGGCCCTCGCCGCAGGCACCGGCCCCGGCCAGCGCCTCCCGACCCTGGCCGGCCCCGCCGCCATCGCCGTCACGTACTGACCGCCCTCGCCCGCCGACGCCCCACCGAGACCACCCCCTGAACCGGAAGCACTCACTCGTCGGACCTGCCCGACCTGTCCGCCGCAGTGGGCCTGCTCGGCTTCGGCGACTTCTCCACCGCCGAGCGCCACGAGCTTCAACTACGTTGTCCGCAACGTCGGTTACTCCCTGGGCAGCGCCATCGGCGGCCTGGTCCTCGCCGCAGGCACCGGCCCCGGCCGGCGCCTCCCGACCCTGGTCGGCCTCGCCGCCATCGCCGTCACGTACTGACCGCCCTCCCCCGCCGACGCCCCACCGAGACCACCCCCTGAATCGGAAGCACTCACTCGTCGGACCTGCCCGACCTGCCCGACCTGTTCGCCGCGGTGGGCGTGCTCGGCGTCGGTGGCTTCTCCGCCGCCGAGCGCTACGAGCTTCAACTACGTTGTCCGCAGCGCCATCGGCGGCCTGGTTCTCGCCGCAGAAACCGGCCCCGACCGGCGCCTCCCGACCCTGGTCAACCTCGCCGCCATCGCCGTCACCGCACTGACCGCCCTCGCCCGCCGACGCCCCACCGAGACCACCCCCTGAATCGGAAGCACTCACACACTGGAGGTTCCATGCCCAAGGGCTACTGGGTCAGCGTCTACCGCACCGTCTCCGACCCCGAGCAGCTGGCCGTCTACGACAGCCTGGCCGGCCCGGCCGTGCGGGCTGCCGGCGGCCGGGTCCTCAGCCGCGGCAGCCGGATCGTGGCCCACGACGCCGGCATCGCCGAACGCACCATCCTGATCGAGTTCGACACCTTCGAACAGGCCGTCGCGGCCCGCGACAGCGCGGCCTACCAGGACGCGCTGGCCGTCCTCGGCGACGCCGTCGAACGCGACTTCCGCATCGTCGAAGGCACCGACTGACAGCGGCGCGGTCGGATCCGCGCCGCGGGTCCGACCGCCTCGGTGTCGCCGCCCGCCGGGCGCGGCCCGCTCAGTCGAACGCCACGACGAGCCGGACGGCCTCCTGCCCGTACCGGTCGGCCAGGGCCTTCATCACGGCGAACACGTGCGGCCAGTGCGTGCCGCCACCCAGCACGCCGTCGACCGCCTGCGGATCGAGTCCGGCGAGCTCCGTCCAGCCGACCCACGTGGCGTCGTCCAGGAACTCCAGTCGGGCCCGCAGCTCGGACGACACGTCGGGCGGCAGGCCCCGGCCGGCCGCGAGCGGACGGACGCCCGCAAGGTTCCGCACGCCGAACAGCAGGCCGAAGGCCGCATAGTCGGTCCGGTCGTACAGCGGCCACAGGTCGATCGCCGCGATCCACGGTTCGGCGTCGTCGGTGTCGAGGTATCCGGCGTCCACGCCTGGGTGACGGTGTTCGATCGCGCCGTGGATGCTCGTCGTCATGGCGCCGCAGGCTAATGGCACCCCTGTCCGAGCGCCTGTGCGTTTCCGCCGGCGTCCGCCGGACGCCCCTGCGCGGGGTGTTCGTCGCAGCAGGTCAGCGGGTGTTGTGACTACTCGCACACGCTCCGGGCGATCTTCTGGCGTGTTCCCTCTGGCGGACGGTGGGCCCGCCCGGGCAGGATCGGGCGCATGGATCTCCTCGACACGCTGACCGACAAGGGCCTTCGCCGGGAACTGCCCACCCGCGAGGAGGCGCTGGCCGTGCTGGCCACCACGGATGACGACCTGCTGGACGTGGTCGCGGCGGCGGGGCGGGTGCGCCGCCAGTGGTTCGGGCGGCGGGTGAAGCTGAACTACCTGGTGAACCTGAAGAGCGGACTGTGCCCGGAGGACTGCTCGTACTGTTCGCAGCGCCTCGGCTCGAAGGCCGAGATCCTCAAGTACACGTGGCTGAAGCCGGAGCAGGCCGCCGAGGCCGCGGCCGCCGGTGTCGCGGGCGGCGCGAAGCGGGTGTGCCTGGTGGCGAGCGGCCGCGGGCCGACGGACCGGGACATCGACCGGGTCGCGGACACCATCGCCGCCATCAAGGGCGCGGACGAGCAGGTCGAGGTGTGCGCCTGCCTGGGCCTGCTGTCCGACAATCAGGCGGAGCGCCTGAAGGCGGCCGGCGCGGACGCGTACAACCACAACCTGAACACCTCCGAGAGCACCTACGGCGACATCACCACCACCCACACCTACGCGGACCGGGTGGACACCGTCACCAAGGCGCACGGCGCGGGCCTGTCGGCCTGTTCGGGCCTGATCGCCGGCATGGGCGAGAGCGACGAGGACCTGGTGGACGTGGTCTTCGCGCTGCGCGAGCTGGACCCGGACTCGGTGCCGGTGAACTTCCTGATCCCGTTCGAGGGCACCCCGCTCGCGGAGGAGTGGAACCTGACGCCGCAGCGCTGCCTGCGGATCCTGGCGATGGTCCGGTTCGTCTGCCCGGACATCGAGGTACGGATCGCGGGCGGCCGCGAGGTGCACCTGCGTTCGATGCAGCCGCTGGGCCTGCACATCGCCAACTCGATCTTCCTGGGCGACTACCTGACCAGCGAGGGCCAGGCCGGCCAGGCCGACCTCGACATGATCAAGGACGCCGGCTTCGAGGTGGAGGGCGCCGAGCAGACCACCCTGCCCCGCCACCGCGCGGCGGCCGCCGGCGGCTGCGGCGGCGGCGCCTCGGCATGCGGCAGCGAGGGCAGCGAAGGCCCCGGCGCCTGCGGCGGTCACGACGAAACGAGCGCCTGCGGCCCGTGCGGCGGCGGCCGGCACGCCCAGGACGAGGACGACGACGCGGCGCGCACCGACCTGGTCCGGGTGCGTCGTCGTGGCGCGGGCACCGAACTGGCCCCGAACGCGTGAGCGACGCAGAGCGGTTGCTCGACCTGGACCGGGCGCACGTCTGGCATCCGTACGGCCCGATGCCGGGGACGGTCCAGCCGTTCGTGGTGGAGTCGGCCGCGGGCGTGCGCCTGCGGCTGGCCGAGCCGGTGGGCGGGCACCAGGAGCTGATCGACGGGATGTCGTCCTGGTGGGCGGCAATCCACGGCTACCGGCACCCGGAGCTGGACGCGGCGGTCCGCGACCAGCTGGAGCGGATGAGCCACGTCATGTTCGGCGGGCTCACCCACCGTCCGGCGGTCGAACTGGCCGTCAAACTGGTGGAGTTGACGCCCGAGCCGCTCCAGCACGTGTTCCTCGCCGACTCCGGTTCGGTGGCGGTCGAGGTGGCGTTGAAGATGTGCCTGCAGTACTGGCAGTCGCTGGGGCGGCCGGAGAAGCGGCGGGTGCTGACCTGGCGCGGCGGCTACCACGGCGACACCTTCCACCCCATGTCGGTGTGCGACCCCGAGGGCGGGATGCACCACCTGTGGGGCGGGGTGCTGCCCCGGCAGCTGTTCGCGGCCGAGCCGCCCGCCGGGTACGACGCCCCCGCCGACCCGGAGTACCTGGCGCACCTGGCCGACCTGATCGAACGCCACGCCGGCGAGCTGGCCGCCGTGATCGTCGAGCCGGTGGTGCAGGGCGCGGGCGGCATGCGCTTCCACTCCCCCGCCTATCTGACCGCGCTGCGCGAGTTGTGCGACGAGCACGACGTACTGCTGGTCTTCGACGAGATCGCCACCGGCTTCGGCCGCACCGGCGAGCTCTTCGCCGCCGACCACGCGGGCGTCTCCCCGGACGTGATGTGCCTCGGGAAGGCGCTGACCGGCGGCTATCTGACGCTGGCCGCCACCCTGTGCACCAGCAGGGTCGCGGAGGGCATCTCGCGCGGCGAGGTCCCGGTGCTGGCGCACGGGCCGACGTTCATGGGCAATCCGCTGGCGGCGGCCGCCGCCAACGCCTCGATCGACCTGCTGCTGCGTCAGGACTGGCGCACCGAGGTCAAGCGCATCGGGACGGCGCTGGTCGGCGCCCTCGCGCCGTGCGCCGGGCAGCCCGGGGTGCGGGACGTCCGGGTGCTGGGCGCGATCGGCGTGGTGCAGTTGGACGCGCCGGTCGACATGGCCGCCGCGACCCTGGCCGCCGCCGAACAGGGCGTGTGGCTGCGGCCGTTCCGCGACCTGATCTACACCATGCCGCCGTTCGTCACCGGCGATCCGGACGTGGCCGCGATCGGCCGCGCCGTGGCCGCCGCTGCCGCCGCGTCGCACGCCGTCCGCAGTAGCTGATTCGAGGAAGCACCATGGCACGCGTTCTGTTCGTCACCGGCACCGGCACCGAGGTCGGCAAGACCGTCACCACCGCCGCCGTCGCCGCGCTCCGCACCACGCCGGTGGCGGTGCTCAAGCCCGGGCAGACGGGGCTGGCGCCGGGCGAGCCGGGCGACGTGGACGAGGTGGCCAGGCTGGCCGGACCGCTGGTGCACGGCGTCGAACTGGCCCGCTACCCCGAGCCGTTGGCCCCCGACACGGCCGCCCGCCGGTCCGGTCTGCCGACCCTGTCGCCGGACGAGGTGGCGAAGACCGTGGCCGACCTGGCCGACCGCTTCGAGGCGGTGCTGGTGGAGGGCGCGGGCGGGCTGCTGGTCCGCTACGACGAGCAGGGCCGCACGCTCGCCGACCTCGCCGCCGCCTGCGAACTCGCGGGCGTGCAGGCCGAGTTCCTGCTGGTCGCGGCGGCCGGCCTGGGCACCCTCAACACGACGGCGCTGACGGCGGAGGCGCTGCGCCACCGCGGCCTGGCGCTGCGCGGCGTGGTGGTCGGCAGCTGGCCCGCCGACCCGGACCTCGCGGCCCGCTGCAACCTCGCCGACCTGCCGTCCGCCGCCGGCGCGCCCCTGCTGGGCGCCCTGCCGGACGGGGCCGCCGCTGCCCAATCCCCGGCCGCCTTCCGGGAGTTGGCCGCGTCCTCGCTGGCACCGTCGCTGGGCGGCCACTGGGACGCGCAGGCGTTCGCTTCGGAGCACCGCCCCGGCTGAGCAGGGGCGGTGAGACGGCGCGGCGGGGCTGGTTGCCCGTCGCGCCGTTCGCGCTTTCCGGGCGCCCGGAGCCCCCTCCCGTCACCGCCCGCCCGCGCCGCGATCCGCCTCCCGGCCGCCGATCAGGCGGGCCACCAGCTCGTCCACCAGCGTCGTGCGCTGCTCGGGCGTGAACAGCTCGGGCAGGGCGAGGCGTTCCAGGATCAGCCAGTTCAGCGCCAGGTAGAGCAGTTGGACGGCGGTGGCGTCGCCCGGCAGGCCCGAGGCGAGGTGGTAGTCGACGTTGAACTGGAGGTCCTCGCCGATCCGGCGGGTGACGGTCTCGCGCAGCTCGGGGCGGCGCAGCGCGGCCAGGCGGAGTTCCAGCAGGGCCAGGAAGCCGGTCGGGAAGTCGGCGATCCGGTCGACGAGCTGGTGCATCAGTTCGGCGACCCGGGCGGTGTCGCGCGGGCCGGTCAGGCCCTGGGCGAGGGTGTCGGGGTCGGCGCCGAGGCGTTCGTACACGCGCTCGGCGCACTGCATGAGCAGGGCGTCGCGGTTGGCGAAGTAGTTGGAGGCGGTGCCGGCCGGGACGGCGGCGCGCTGGTCGACGGCGCGGAAGGTGAGTCCGCGGGCGCCTTCCTCGGCGAGGACTTCGATCGCGGCGTCGAGCAGGGCCGCGCGCCGTTCGGGATTGCTTCGGGCCATTGCTTGTAACCACTCCAGTCGTAGTGCTACGGTCTTACCACTCCAAGCAGAGTACTACAGACCGAGTGGTCACATTTCTTCGGAAGGTTCCTGTATGCGAAAGCTCGTGTACTACGTCGCCGTCTCCATCGACGGCTTCATCGCCGGCCCGGGCGGCGAGTTCGATTTCTACCCGGAGGCTCCCGACATGGTGGAGTACCTCCGCTCCGAGTTCCCCGAGACCATGCCGGGCCACGTCCGGCCGCACCTCGGCCTCGACGGCGTGCCGAACAAGCGCTTCGACACCGTCCTGATGGGCCTCGGCTCGTACCGCCCCGCGTACGACCACGGCATCACCAGCCCCTACCCGCACCTGAAGCAGTACGTGGTGTCCTCCAGCCTGCCCGAGCCGACCGACCCCGCGATCAATGTCGTGCGCACCGATCCGCTGTCCCTGGTACGGGAGTTGAAGCAGCAGCCCGGCGACGGCGACATCTGGCTGTGCGGCGGCGGAGTGCTGGCGGGCGAGCTGCTGCCCGAGATCGACGAACTGGTCTGGAAGCGCTACCCGGTCCTGGCGGGCACCGGCATCCCCGCCCTCGCCGGCCGGTTCCGGCCGCGCCCGTTCACCCCGGTCGAGACCCTGTCGTTCAGCAACGGCGGCACCGTCACCACCTACCGCCCGACCCCGCAGTAAAAGGGCTGTCCCGTCGCTCCCCCGCGCCGGCATCATGATCCGCATGACCGCAGACCGAAAGGCCCGTGCCGCGTAGCCGGCCCGGCGCACTCCGCGCCGATCAGCAGGACGACCCGCGCTCCTGGAACGCCCCGCCGCCGCCCCGCATCCCGTGGCTGTCGGTGCGCACCGGCCTGGCGATTCACCGGTTCGAGCGACGCTGCGCCGACTACTACGTCTACCCCGGCGCCACCGACCGGGCGTTGCGACGGTACCGGGCGTTCGCCCTGGCACCGGGCCGCTGCGCCCTCTACCCGCAGGACGCGCAGTGCCCGTGCCGCGGCTGCTCCTTCGACGACGTACGGCACGCCCGGGACGTCCTCGACCAGGTCATCCGTGCGCTGCCCGCCCGCGCCCGCCGGGAGCTGGCCCGCCACGTGGCCGTACTGGACGCCGCCTACCTCCGGCGCACCCTGCCCGATCCCTTCGCAGACCGACGCCAGTGGCGCGCCGACCGCTGGTGGCACCGCCGTCTCGCCGGTGGCCGGGTGGGGCCGTGAGTCCCGCCCGAAGCCCCCGTCCGTTCAGCCTGCCAACGTCGCGAACGTCGCCAGCGCGGCGAGTTCGGCCGCGTCGAGCGCCAGCGTGCCCGCCGCGGCGGAGTCGCGGACGGACGCGGGGCGCCGCGCGCCCGGAATCGGGACGACGATCGGCGACTGCGCCAAGTGCCAGGCCAGGCAGACCTGTTGAGGGCTCACCCCGCGCGCTGCGGCGAGCGCATGGAACGGGGTGGTGGCCGGTGGGGCGGCGGCCGTGGGGTCGTCGACGGCGCTGCGGGAGATGCCGCCGAGCGGGCTCCAGGGGAGGAAGGCCAGGCCGAGGGAGGTGCAGAGGTCGAGGGTGTCGCGGGTCTCCTGGTGGGCGGGCGAGAAGCGGTTCTGGACGGAGACCAGGCGCTCGCCCAGGATGCCCCGGGCGGTGCGGATCTGTTCGACGTCCACGTTGGAGAGGCCCACCGTCCGCACGGTTCCCGCGTCAGCGAGGTCGCGCAGGGCGCCGACCGACTCGGCGAACGGCACGGCGGGGTCGGGCTTGTGGAGCTGGTAGAGGCCGATGGCCTGCCCGCCGAGGCGCGTCGCCGACGCCTCGGCCGCGCGGCGCAGGTGGCGGGGGTCGCCGTTGACGGTCCAGGAGCCGTCGCCGGGCCGGCCCCGGCCGCCCTTGGTGGCGATCAGCACGTCGTCCGGGTCGCCGCCGTAGCAGGCCAGCGCGCGGGCGATCAGCCGTTCGTTGTGGCCGAGTTCGCCGGCGTGCCAGTGGTAGCTGTCGGCGGTGTCGATCAGCCGCACACCGGCGTCGAGTGCGGCGTGCACGGTGGCGATCGCCTGCGCCTCGTCGGGCCGGCCCTCGACGGACAGCGGCATCGCGCCGAGCCCGATCGCGCCGACCGGCACCCCGCCGACGGTGCGGACGCCGCCACCGAGCCGCCCCGACCCGTCCCCCAGGTACTCGTTCACGTTCCCCCGGCCCTCTCGAATCCGCCGACCGCCCGCCGTTCATCGGGTGATCGTTCTTGTCGAACACCCTGCCGGGCAGCGGTCGCCAGCGGTAGTGTCGATCAGAGGACACCGTTTTCAGGGGAACTGTTGATCGACGTACAGCGGCTGGCCGTCCTGCGGGAGGTGGCGCGGCAGGGCAGCTTCAACCGGGCCGCCGCCGCGCTGCACTGCACTGCCTCGGCGGTCTCGCAGCAGATCGCCGCACTGGAGCGCAGCCTGGGCACGCCCGTGGTCGAACGGTCCACCCGGGGCGTCACGTTGACGGACGCGGGGCGGGTGCTGGTCGAGGCGGCGGACGCGATCGCGGCCGAACTCGCCGACACCGAGCAGCGCATCACCCGCCTGACCGCCGCCCGCACCGCGCTCACCGTCGCGGCCTTCGCCAGCGGCGGCCGTCGGCTGCTGCCGGGCGCGCTGGCCGGGTTCGCGGCCGAGCATCCGGACGTGGAGCTGACCGTCCTGGAGGCGGAGCCGGAGGACGCCCTGCCCGCCGTCCGCGAGGGGCGCGCCGACCTCGCGCTCGCCTATCACCTGGACGGGCCGCCGCCGTCCCGCGCCGGCGACCGCTCCGGCCTGGACTGGACGCCCCTCGCCGAGGACCCGCTGCGCGTCGTCCTCCCCCGCCGCCACCCGCTGGCGCTGCGCCACGCCGCGCAACTCGCCGACCCGGACGCCGCAGGCCCGGCCCCCGTCGCCCTGCACCTGGCCGAACTCGCCGACCAGCGCTGGATCCTGGGCTGCCGAAAGTCCGCCGGCCAGCTGGCCCGGTTCGCCGCGCTGGCCGGCGTGGACGTGCGGATCTCCTGCACCGCGACGGACTACGAGTTCGCGCAGTCCCTGGTCCGCTCGGGCATCGGCATCGCGCTGATCCCGCAGATCGGCCTCGCCGACCACCCCGACCTGCTCGCCCTCCCGCTCGCGGATCCCGCCCCGCGCCGCCACCTCGGCCTCGCCCTCTCCCGCCGCCGACGGGGCCACCGCGCCCGCCTCGCCGAGGATCTCGCCGCCCGCCTCACCGCCGAGGCCGGCACGCTCCCCGCCTGATGCCCGCCCGATGCCCGCCTGATCCCGACGGGGCCCGCGAGTTGGTTCCGCTCCGAGAGTTTTGACCGCCGGACGGGCCCGGGACAAGGCCGGACGGTGGTTCGTCGTCGCTCCGCCACGGTCGCGCAACGGGCCGAAATACTCCGCAACACCCGCCCCGAGCTGGGCAGATGGCGATTGACAGCGGGCGTTCGACCTGAGCACGATGAAGGCCGAGCCCAGTCGCAGCGAGCCGGAAGGAGGGCCGATGCGTACCCCTGTCGAAAGCTGTCGTCCGTCGTGCCCTGCCCCGGCGCCGGCCTGCTGCGGTGGCTGTTGTCCGTGCCGCTGCGCGTCCTGACGCCCGGCCGGTCCCTTCTCGGCCGCTGACGCCTGCCGTCCCGGCCCGCCGAGCGATCGGCCGGCGGGCCGCCGAGCGATCGAACCGCGGCCCTCCGAGCAGCCGTACCCGCATGCCGTGGCGCAGCGCTGCCCGCTTTCCCGTGTCCCGTACCTTCCCGAAGGAGCATCACCATGTCCGTCTCCACCCCTGCCCCCGCACCGACCGCGCTGCGCCTGACTCCGGCGGCCGGCCGGATCGGCGCGATCGTCCACGACGTGAAGCTGGGCGGCGAGCTGCCCGCCGAGACGGTGGCGGCGATCGAGGCCGCCCTGTACGAGCACAAGGTGCTGTTCTTCCGCGGCCAGCAGCATCTGGACGACGCCGAACACGAGGCGTTCGCCCGGCTGTTGGGCCACCCGGTGACGCACCCGACGGTGCCCAGCGCGGACGGCCGGTACATCTTCGAGCTGGACGCCACCAAGGGCGCCCGGGCGAACAACTGGCACACCGACGTGACGTTCGTGCCGTCGTACCCGAAGGCGTCGATCCTGCGGGCGCTGGAGCTGCCGGCGGCGGGCGGCAGCACGGTGTGGGCGAACACGGCGGCGGCGTACCAGGATCTGCCGCAGCAGCTGAAGGCGCTCGCGGAGAACCTGCGGGCGGTGCACACCAACGACTACGACTACGCGGCGAACCTGGTGCTGGCACCGGAGTTGGCGGAGAACGCCGAGGTGGCGCGGCTGTTCCGGCAGGTGTTCGTGTCGACGGCGTTCCGCACCGAGCACCCGGTGGTGCGGGTGCACCCGGTGACGGGCGAGAAGAACCTGCTGCTGGGGGCGTTCGCACAGCGCCTGGTGGGGGTGTCGGTCAACGACAGCCGGACGCTGATCGGGCTGTTCCAGCGGTACGTGGAGCGGCTGGAGAACACGGTGCGCTGGGAGTGGCAGGTCGGCGACGTCGCGATCTGGGACAACCGGGCGACCCAGCACTACGCGGTGAACGACTACGGCGACCAGCCGCGCGTGGTGCGCCGGATCACCCTGGACGGCGATCTGCCGGTGGGTGTGGACGGCGAGCCCAGCCGCCTGCTGGAGCCGGCCGACCCGCCGCGCGTGGCGGGCCTGGTGCCGGCCGCCGAACTGGAGGCCGAGGCCCTCGGCCGCTGAACCGCCGGACCCTCCAACCCGCCGAGCCCGAACCGGAGTTGACGCCATGCCCGACCCCTCCCCCCGTACGGGCGACGACCGCCGGACGGCGAACGCGGCCGTCGTGCTGCGCGCGGTGCTGGACCACGGTCCGGTGGCGCGCAGCACGGTGGCCCGGCTGACCGGCCTGAGCGCGGCGGCGGTGTCGCGCCAGGCGGTGGACCTGCTGCGGCTGCGGCTGCTGACGGAGCGCCCGGAGTCGGCGGCGGCGGGGGTGCGGGGGCGTCCGCAGGTGCCGTTGGACGTGGACGCGGATCGGCTCGCGGTGGCGGGGTTGCACCTCGGGGTGCCGCACAGCACCTTCGCGGTGCTGGATCTGCGCGGCCGGGTGCTGTTCCGCCGGGAGTTGTCGAACGGCGGCCGGACCGGTCCCGCGGTGCTGGATCCGCTGCTGGCCCGGCTGCCCCGGCTGTTGGCGGCCGGGGCGCCGGGCCGGCGGGTGCTCGGCCTGGGTGCGGTGACGGGTGGCGCGGTGGATCCGGAGCGCGGTGTGGCGGTGCGCCACGAGCCGTTGGGCTGGCGGGAGTTGCCGCTGGGCGCGCTGCTGGAGCGGGCGACGGGGCTGCCGGTGCGGGTGGACAACCACGCGCGGGCGCTGGCGGCGGCGGAGTTGCTGTTCGGGGCGCCGGCGGCGCGGCGCTCGATGGTGCACCTGTTCGTGGGGCACGTGGTGGACGCGGCGATCGCGGTGGCGGGGACGGTGCACCAGGGTCCCCGGTCGGGGACGGGCGACGGCGGGCACCTGCCGGTGCCGGGCAGTGCGGTGCGCTGTCACTGCGGCCGGGTGGGCTGTCTGTCGGTGGCGGCGTCCGACACCACGCTGTTCGAGGCGGCGGCCGCGCAGGGCGTGATCGCCCGCCCGGACCGGCAGTTGATGATTCTGGCGGTGCGCTCGGGCGACCCGCGCGCGTTGGCGCTGGTGCGCGCGCGGGCCCGGGTGGTGGGCGGGGCGCTGGCCCTGCTGGCCGATGTGGTGAACCCGGATCTGCTGGTGCTGACGGAGACGTTCGCGGCCATCGACCCGGCCGTTCTGGACGTGGTGCGCGAGGAGTTCGCGCTGCGTTCGCACCTGCACCGGGACGCCTCGGTGGTGGCGCAGCGCTTCGGCGCGGACGCGCTGGCGGTGGCGGGCGGCGCGCCGGTGCTGGCCGAGTTGTACGCCCGTCCGCTGCACCGCCTGTGACGTGCCCGCGCGACACCCGACGGGCCCGGGCCCGCCGTCCCCCTCCTTTTCTTCTCGACTACCGATTGAGGACTTTGCGACCATGACCGTGTTCTCCACCGCTCCCGGTGGCCCCTTCCCCGCTTCCCCGCCGACCCGCCGCAGTGTGCTGCGCGGCGGCCTGGCGGGCGCCGGCCTGCTCGCCCTATCCGGGTGCCGTTCGGCGGCGGACGCGTCCTCGCGGGCGGCCGAGGACGGTGCGGCGCCGCGCCGCGGCGGGGTGTTGACGGTGGGGGCGCAGATCGACTTCACGCCGGCGCTGCTGTTCGCGCAGAGTGCGAACGTGCTGGTGCACCGGCTGGTCTTCAACACGCTGACCAGGTACGACGACCAGCTGCGCCCGCAGCCGGAGTTGGCGTCCGGCTGGGAGGTGGCGGCGGACGGGCTGAGTGTGCGGCTGCGGCTGCGGGAGGACGTCACGTTCCACAGCGGGCGGCGGTTCACGGCGGACGACGTGGTGTTCGCCGTGAAGAACCTGCAGGATCCGGTGCGTTCGGCGCAGTTGCGGTCCACGGCGGCGACGGTGACGGAGTTCCGCAAGAACGGGGATTTCGATCTGACGCTGGTGCTGGCGCATCCGGTGTCGAATCTGTTCGACCTCTTCGAGTTCATGATCATTGCTGATCGGGAGTCGATCGAGGACGCGGTCACGGGCAGCAGGTTGATCGGCACCGGCCCGTTCCGTTTCACCGAGCGGCGTCCCGGCTCCTCGCTGAGCTTCGTGCGCAACGAGGCGTACTGGAACCCGGGCCGCCCGTACCTGGACGGGGTGGAGATCCAGGTGATCCCGCAGGCGGAGACGCTGCTGTCCTCGGTGCGCACCGGCCGGACGCACCTGTCGTACGCGGTGCGCGGCAAGGACGTGGCCACGCTGCGCGGCGACTCGCAGTTCCGGATCACCCAGTACGACACGGGTTCGGGCGCGTTCTACATCGGCGCCAACCTGGCGTACCCGCAGGTGCAGGACCGCCGGGTGCGGCAGGCGATCGCCTGGGCGATCGACCGCGACCGGCTGGTCGAGCAGGCCCTCGGCGGGTACGCGACGGTGTCGTCGGTGCCGTGGCCGAAGTCCTCGCCGGCGTACCGGGAGCAGGACGCGACGTACTACCGGCACGATCCGGCGAAGGCCCGTGAGCTGCTGCGGGAGGCGGGCGCGGGCTCGCTGTCGCTGCCGTTGGCGCACTCGGCGGAGGCGGGGGCGGCGGCGGTCGCGCAGGTGCTGCAGTACGACCTGCGGCAGGTCGGCATCGACGTGCAGTTGCAGCCGGTGGACTCCCCGACCATGCAGAAGCAGCTGATCGCCCAGTCGATGCCCGCGCTGTGGACGCTCAGCCACGGTTTCGCGCAGCTGCACCCGGCGACGCTGGCGGTCTCCGCGTACCCGTTCAACGAGGCGAAGAACACCTCGCGGTTCTCCTCGCCCGCCTACACCGAGGTCGTCCAGCAGGCCTGGAAGCGTTCGGACAGCGACAGCGCGGAGGCGAAGGCGCTGTACCAGCGGGTGACGGACGTGCTGCTCCAGGAGCAGTTCATCATCGACCTGGCGATCGCGGGGCTGGTGGAGGTGGCGGGGGCGCGGGCGCGCGGTGCGACGCTCAACAAGTTCGGCTACCTGAACCTCGACGACGCCCACCTGGTGGGCTGAGCGGTGCGGGGCTTTCTGACGAAGCGGCTGCCGAGCGCCCTGGTGGTGCTGGTCGCCGCGTCCTTCCTGGTGTTCCTGATGCTGCGGCTGATCCCGGGCGACCCGGCGACCACGCTGGCGGGCCCGGACGCCTCCCCGGCGACGATCGACGCGATCCGGGCCCGGCTGGGGCTGGACGAGCCACTGGCGGCGCAGTACCTGCACTGGCTGGGCCAGGTGCTCACCGGCGATCTCGGCCCGAGCTACGCGATCGGCGGCCAGGTGTCCGCGCTGATCGGCGACGGCATCGCGGCGACCGCTCAACTCACCGTCGCGGCCCTGCTGTTGGTGGTGGCGCTGGCGGTTCCGGTGGCGCTGCTGGGCGCCTCGGCGCGGCGCCGTCCGGCGGCGGGCCTGCTGCGGGCGCTGACCACCGGCGCGCTGGCGGTGCCGCCGTTCGTGACGGGCGTGCTGCTGGTGCTGCTGTTCGCGGTGTCGCTGCGGCTGCTCCCGGCGGGCGGGTACGCGGCGTTCACGGACGCGCCGGACCTGGCGGTGCAGTACCTGGCGCTGCCCGCGCTGTGCCTGGCGCTGCCGAGCGCGGCGATCCTGGCCCGCTACCTGCAGGACGGGCTGGAGCGGGCGCTCGCCGAGGACTACGTGCGGACGGCGACGGCGCTCGGCGTCCCGCGCCGGCGGATCCTGTGGCGGCACGCGCTGCCGAACGCGCTGCCGTCGGCGGTGACGGTGCTGGGCCTGCAGATCGGCCAGCTGGTGGCGGGCGCGGTGGTGGTGGAGCGGATCTTCGCCTGGCCGGGCCTGGGGCAGTTGATCGAGCAGGGCGTGCAGCGCCGCGACTACCCGGTGGTGCAGGACCTGCTGCTGCTGGTGGTGGCGGGCTACGTGGTGGTGCAGCTGCTCACCGACCTGGCGTACTCGTGGCTGGATCCGCGGGTGCGTGCGGAGTGAGGCCGACCGTGTTCATCCGATTCTCGAAGGGAGTGGTCCGAGGATGAGCGTGCTCTCCGTTGCGGCCTTCCGGCCGGTCCGCAACCGGTACCTCGCCGGGCTGGCGACCTGGCGGGGCGTCACCGGCCTGCTGCTGGTGGGCGCGGTGGCGCTGGCGGGCCTGCTGGCGCCGGTGCTCGCGGACGCAGATCCGAACGCGCAGGGCCCCGAGGCGCTGGCCGGCCCGGGCGGGGCGCACCCGCTGGGCACCGACGACCTGGGCCGGGACCTGCTGAGCCGGGTGCTGCACGGCATCGGCACCGACCTGGCGATCGTGCTGACGGCCGTGCCGGCGGGCGCGCTGGCGGGCGCGGCGCTGGCCCTGCTGGCGGGCGCCTCGCGGGCCGCCGACCTGGTGGTGCAGCGATTGTTCGACCTGATGCTGTCCTTCCCGGGGGTGATCCTCGGCCTGGCCGTCACGGCGGTCCTCGGGCCGGGCCGCTGGCCGGTGGTACTCGTCATCACGCTGGCCGAAATCCCGTATTTCGGGCGGCAGTTGCGGGCGGGGATCCTGGTGCAGCGGGAGCGCGAGTACGCCGTCGCGGCGCGGGTCGGCGGGGCGGGCCGGGCCCGGGTGCTGCTGCGGCACGTGCTGCCGAACGCGGTGGACCCGCTGATCGTGCAGGGCGCGGTGGCACTGTCGGTCGGGGTGTTCATCGAGGGCGCGCTGAGCTTCCTCGGGCTGGGCGTGCGCCCGCCGGATCCCACCCTCGGCAGCCTGATCAGCGGCTCGGTGGCCTACCTGGATACCAGCCCGCTGCTGGCCGCCGCCCCGCTGGCCGTCACCACGGCGCTGGTGCTCGGCTTCACGCTGATCGCCGAGGCCCTGAACCGAGGAGTACGCCGATGACCGGGACCACGCCCCTGCTGCGGGTCGACGGCCTGTCCGTCGCGTTCGGCGACCGGACGGTGGTGCGCGGGGTGGACTTCGCGCTCGGGGCCGGGGAGAGCCTGGGCGTCGTCGGCGAGTCCGGCTCGGGCAAGTCCACCACCGCCCTGGCGCTGCTGCGGATGCTGCCCGCGGGCGGCCGGATCACCGGCGGCAGCGTCGAGTTGTCCGGCCAGGACCTCGCGGCGCTGCCGGAGGCGGCGCTGCGCGCGGTGCGCGGCCGGCGGATCGCGATGATCTTCCAGGATCCGATGTCCTCGCTGAACCCGGTGCTGACGGTGGGCCGCCAGCTGGACGAGGCGCTGCGGGCGCACGGCGACCGCCGCCCGCGGGCCGAACGGGCCGCCCGCGCGGCGGAGTTGCTGGACCTGGTGGGCATCCCCGGGGCGGCGCAGCGGCTGCGCGACTTCCCGCACCGCTTCTCCGGCGGGCAGCGGCAGCGCATCATGATCGCGCTGGCGCTGGCGCACGACGCCGAGGTGCTGGTCGCGGACGAGCCGACCACCGCGCTGGACCCGACCGTGCAGCGGCAGATCCTGCGGCTGCTGGCCCGGATCAACCGCGAGCGCGGCACGGCGCTGCTGGTGATCAGCCACGACCTGGGCGTGATCGCCGAGACCTGCGAGCGCCTGCTGGTGATGCGCGACGGCGAGGTGCTCGAACACGGCCCCACCGAGCGGCTCCTCACCGATCCCCGACACCCGTACACCCGGGCCCTGTTGGCGGCCGTGCCACGCCTGGACGCGCCGTCCCGCGCGGCGGCGAACAGTACGCCGGGGAGCGAGGCGCTGCTGGTGGTGCGCGGCCTCGCCAAGCACTACGGGCCGCGCCGGCGGCGCGTCGCGGCCCTGGACTCGGTGGACCTGGAGCTGCACCCGGGCGAGACCCTCGGCCTGGTCGGCGAGTCCGGCTCGGGCAAGTCCACGCTGGCCCGGGCGCTGGTCGGCGCGCACGCCCCGTCGGCGGGAGAAATCCTGCTGAACGGACGGCAGTTGGGCCGCCCCGGCGCCCGCCGGGACATCCAGCTGGTCTTCCAGGACCCGTACTCCTCGCTCAATCCGCGCCTGACGGTGGGGCAGATCGTCGCGGAGCCGCTGATCGCGCACCGCCTCGGCGACCGCGCGCAGCGCCGCCGCCGGGTGGCCGAACTCCTCGAACAGGTCGGCCTGGAGGCGTCCGCGGCGGCCCGTGCGCCGCGCGAGTTCTCCGGCGGGCAGCGCCAACGGATCGGCATCGCCCGGGCGTTGGCGCCGGAGCCGAGCGTGCTGGTGTGCGACGAGCCGGTGTCGGCGCTGGACGTGTCGGTGCAGGCCCAGGTGATCGAGCTACTGGCGCGGCTGCAACGGGAGTTGGGCCTCGCGGTGCTCTTCATCGCGCACGATCTGGCGGTGGTCCGGCAGGTCAGCCACCGGATCGCGGTGCTGCACCAGGGCCGGATCGTCGAGTCCGGTCCGGCGGACCGCGTCGTCGGCCGTCCCGAACACCCGTACACCGCCGACCTGTTGGCGGCCGTCCCCGCTCTTCCCCGTACCGTCCCCACTCTTCCCCGCACCGTCTCCGGGAGCCTCCTATGACCTCCTCCACTCCGCAGCGCCGCGACCCGTACCGGGGCTTCCCCGGCCGGATCGGGCGGACCTTCGCGGACTCCGTCCCGTCCTGGCCCGAGCGGCAGCGGCCGCCGGAGGGCGCGCCGAACATCGTCGTGGTGCTGGTCGACGACCTCGGGTACAGCGACATCGGGCCGTTCGGCGCGGAGGTGCCGACGCCGGTGCTGGACGGCCTGGCCGAGCGGGGCGTCAAGTTGACCAACTACCACACCATGCCGCTGTGTTCGCCCGCCCGGGCGGCCCTGCTGACGGGCCTGAACCCGCACCGGGTGGGCTACTCGTTCGTGGCGAACGCGGACCCGGGCTTCCCCGGCTACGGCATGGAGATCGCCGAGGACATCCCCACCCTCGCCCAGCTGCTGCACGACGCCGGCTACGCGACGTACGCGGTCGGCAAGTGGCACCTGACCCGGGACTCGGCGTCCTCGGCGGCCGACAACCGCGCCAACTGGCCGCTGCAGAAGGGCTTCGACCAGTACTACGGGGTGCTGGAGGGCCTCACCAGCCTCTTTCATCCGCACCAACTGGTGCGCGACAACTCGCCGTTGGACATCGACGAGTTCCCGGACGGCTACTACCTCACCGACGACCTGACCGACCAGGCCATCGGCATGATCAAGTCGCTGCGGGCGCACGACGCCGACAAGCCGTTCTTCCTCTACCTGGCGCACAACGCGGTGCACGGCCCGCTCCAGGCCAAGCCGGAGGACCTGGCCCGCCACCGGGGCCGGTACGACGGCGGGTGGGACGAACTGCGCGAGCGGCGCTTCGCCCGGCAGTTGGCGGCGGGGCACTTCCCGCCCGGCACCGAACTGCCGGAGCGCAACGCCGAGGCCGGGCACCAGGTCGGCCCGTGGGACGAGCTCGACGAGGTGCAGCGGGCGCTGTACGCCCGCTACATGGAGGTCTACGCCGCCATGGTGGACAACGTCGACCAGAACCTCGGCCGGCTGACCGAAGTGCTGGACCGCCTCGGCGAGTTGGACAACACCATCGTGGTCTTCACCTCCGACAACGGCGGCACCGGCGAGGGCGGCGCGGAGGGCACCCGCAGCTACTTCAGCCGCTTCGTCCACCACCCCGACCTGCCGGCCGACTGGAATCCGGACGTGCGGCGGGAGATCGACCTGATCGGCGGCCCGCAGTCGCTGGTGCACTACCCGCGCGGCTGGGGCATGGCCTCCAACACGCCGTTCCGGCTGTACAAGGGGCAGACCTACGCGGGCGGGGTGCGGGTGCCGTTCGTGCTGTCCTGGCCGGCCGGCCTGCCCCGGGCGGCCGCGGACTCCGGGGTGCGCCCGCAGTACCAGTACGTCACCGACCTGCTGCCGACCCTGCTCGAACTCGCGGGCCTCCCAAGGCCGTCGGAGCGCGCCGGCCGTCCGGTGCAGGAGCTGGACGGGGTGTCGTTCGCCTCCGTGCTGCGCACCCCGGACGCGCCGTCCACCCACCCCGAGCAGTACTGCGAGATGACCGGCAACCGCTCCTACTACCGGGACGGCTGGAAGCTGGTCACCCTGCACCGCCCGGGCACCCCGTACGACGACGGCGAGTGGGCGCTGTACGACCTGCGCACCGACCCCACCGAGATCCACGACGTCTCCGCCCAACACCCGGATCTGGTGAAGGAGTTGGCGCAGGCCTGGGAGGACGCGGCGTGGCGCGACGGGGTGTTCCCGCTGGCCGACGCCTCGGGGGCGCTGGCGCTGCGCGGCCCGGAGGAGCAGTGGCTGCGCCGGCCGGTCACCCTGCTGCCCGGCACCCCGGAGCTGGAGCGCTACCGCTCCTCGCGGCTGATCTCGTTCCGCTCCTTCCGGGTGGAGGTGGCGCTGACCGCGCACGCGGCGCACGACCAGGGCGTGCTGGTCTCGCACGGCGACCAGGGCGGCGGCTACAGCCTGTACGTGGAGGACGGGCGGCTGCGCTTCGCCTACAACCAGTACGGCGATCTGTTCGAGGCGGACGCGGGCCCGCTGGCGGCCGGCGCGCACCGGGTGGTCCTGGAGGCGGCCGCGGTCGCCGACCTGAAGTGGGACTTCCGGGTGCGGGTGGACGACACGGTGACGGGCCGGCTCGGGCCGGTGCACCAGCTGATCGGGATGGCCCCGTTCCAGGGCATCAGCGTCGGCGTCGACCGCAAGTCCCCGGTCTCCTGGCCGCTGTGGGAGCGCCACCGCTCCTTCCGCTACTCGGGCCTGCTGCGCTCGGTCACCTACCTGCCGGGCCCGGCCGCCCCGTACGACCCGCAGACGGTGGCGCGGGCGCTGCGGGAGGCGGCGGCGGCCTTCGAGTGACCGGGAGTTGTTGACCCCGGGGTCGAATATGTCGTACCGTCAGGCCATGGGACGACCGAAGCAGTTCGACGAGGACACCGCGATCGCGCAGGCGATGCAGGTGTTCTGGACGAACGGCTACGCCGGGTCCTCGCCGGCCGAGCTGGCCGAGGCGGCGGGCATCGGCAAGGGCAGCCTGTACCACGCCTTCGGCTCCAAGCGGGAGCTCTTCGGCCGGGCCCTGGACGCGTACGACCGCGCCGGGCTCGCCCTGACCGAGGAGTTCCTGTCCGGGCCGGGCACCGCCAAGGAGGCGATCCGCGGCTACCTCGCCATGCTGGTGGAGCGGGACTTCGACTCCCCGGTGCGGCGCGGCTGCCTGGCCGTCAACACCGCACTGGAGCTCGGCGGACGGGACGCGGAGGCCACCCGCACGGTGCGCCGCCAGACCGAGCGCAGCGCCGACCTGCTGGCCGCGCGCATCGAGCGCGGCCAGCTGGAGGGCGACGTCCCCGCCGAGGTGGACGCGGCGGCCCGGGCCAGGTTCCTGATGACGGCGCTCGCCGGGCTGCGGGTGATGGCCCGGACGTACGACCGCACCGCGGTCCTGGAGGTCGTCGACCTCACCGTCGACACCGTCTTCGGCCCCTGACCGGCACCGAATCCCCCTGACCGCACGGCGGTTGCCGCCGTGCGGTCGCGCACGCCCTGATATTTGACCTCGAATTCAAGAACATCGGCCGCCCCGCCCGGGCCGGCCGGGAATGAGGAGCCATGGATCTCGGACTCAACGGCCGCACCGCCCTGGTCACCGGCGCGGGTCGCGGCATCGGCCTCGCGATCGCCCGCGCGCTGGCCGCCGAGGGCGTGCGGGTGGTGGGCGCGACCCGCACCGCCACCCCGGAGCTGGCCGCCGTCGCCGGCGTCGTCACCGCCGACCTGAGCACCCGCCAGGGCGCGGAGGACGCCGTCGCGCAGGCCCTGGCGCTGCACGGCGGCATCGACCTGCTGGTCAACAACGTGGGCGCGGGCGACCCGTCGATGTTCACCGTCGGCGGCGTGCTGGAGACCACGGACGAGCAGTGGCAGTCGCTGTTCGACCTGAACGTCATGTCGGCGGTGCGCACCACCCGGGCCGCGCTGCCCAGCCTGCTGGAGCGGCGCGGCGCGATCGTCAACGTCTCCTCGATCAACGGCCGCATCCCCAGCGGCTCCCCGGTCGGCTACGCGGAGGCCAAGGCGGCGCTCAACCAGTTCGGCAAGCGCCTCAGCGAGGAGCTGGCGCCGCGCGGCGTGCGCGTCAACACCGTCTCCCCCGGCCCGACCTCCACCGACCAGTGGACCGCCGCCGACGGCTACGGCGGCCGGGTCGCCGACGCCATGGGCGTCCCCCTCGACACCCTGCTCGCCGAGCTCCCCGCCAGGGCCGGCACCGCGTCGGGCCGCCTCTCCACCCCCGCCGAGGTCGCCGACCTGGTCGTCTTCGCCCTCTCCGACCGGGCCGCCAACATCCACGGCGCCGACCTGGTCGTCGACGGCGGCACCCTCAAGGCCGCGTAGCCCCGAGGCCACGTAGCCCCGACGCCGCGCAGCCTTCGCCCCGTCAGGGCCGCGCGGCCCCGGGCGCCCCGTCCAGCGGCCGGGTCCAGCGGCGCCAGCGCTCCTCGCGCCCGTACCCGGCCGCCCGCCAGGCCGCCTGCCCGAGCTCGTTGTGCTCCAGCACCATCGCGTCGGCCCGCCGCCCGCCCAGCGCCTCGAAGCGCTCGTGCGCCGCCGCCAGCAGCGCGCCGCCGATGCCCCGGCGGCGGGCCGACGGGTGGACGGCCAGCCGGTACAGGTGGCAGCGCCAGCCGTCCCAGCCGGCGATCACGGTGCCCAGGATCACGCCGTCCCGCTCGGCCAGGATCAGCGCCTGCGGATCGCGTTCCAGCAGCCGCGCCACGCCCGCCCGGTCGTCGCTGATGCTGGTGCCCTCGGCGGCCTGCGCCCAGAACGCCAGCACCGCGCCGATGTCGCCGCTCACCGCGGCCCGAAGTTCGTACTCGCTCATGGGGCCCCTTCCTACCAGCGGCGATGCCCGGGCTCCAGCGATTTGCCGCCCCGCCCTTGACGGCGGCGCGTCCGGGCAGCAGGGTGTGGGCCACCGACCGGCACCTCCCCCACCTCGGAGACGGCATGCGTGCACGAACCCGCACAACTCCCGGCGGCGGCACGGCGATCGGTCTCGCGGCCGGGGCGCTCGCCCTGTCCGCCGCGGTGCTCGGGCTCGGCTCGCCCGCGTCCGCGACGCTGCCGAGCGTCGACGTGGTCGTCAACGGGCACTTCGACCAGGGCAACCGGATGCTCGGCTGGAGCTGCGAGAGCGGCCGGGTCCTCCCCGCCCCCGACGTCTTCGGGGAGCTGGTGGGCGAGCCGACCGACAGCAGCACCGCCGGGTGCACCCAGACCGTCGCCGTGGAGCCGAACTCGACCTACCGCCTCGACGCCCGCGTCCAGGGCCCGTACGTGTTCGCCGGCGTCACCGGCAGCGGCGCCACCGACCTCGCGCTCTGGTCGAACCAGCCGGACTGGAACCGGCTGACCGGCACCGTCACCACCGGCCCGGACACCCGCACGCTGACGGTGTACTTCCACGGCTGGTACCAGCAGGGCCCCTACCGGATCGACACCCTCGAACTGTGGGGCCCCGGCCACCCGCGGAACACCTGCCCGCCGCCCCCGTCCGGCAGCACCTGCGTCCTGACGCCGTACCCGTCGAGCACACCCAACACCCCTTGATTGCCGGGTAGTTGACGCAACCCTTGCCGCCGCCCGCCTCCCTTGACGGGCCCCGCGCCGTGCTCCAAGGTATGGCCCACTCCCTCGCACCGCTGCCCCCATCGACCCGCCCCCACCGGAGACGGCATGCGTGCACCCGCCCACCACCATCGCGGCACCACCCTGCGCGGCGCCGCCGCCGCGGCACTCGCCGCGGCCACCGCCACGGCACTCACCCTCGGCGGCAGCGCCGCCGCCGACGACCCGGCCAACGCCCAACTGCTCATCGACAGCACGTTCGCCGCACCGCTCGGCCTGAACTGGCAGTGCACCAACGTCGTCCGGGACAGCGGCGGCATCACCGGCCACCCGATCGGGGACGACTACGCGCGCTGCTCGCAGACCGTCGCCGTGCTGGAGCACACCACCTACCGGCTGGAGGCCGCCGTCTCCGGCCCGTACGTCTTCCTCGGGGCGGTCGGCGGCGACACCCCCGACACCTACACCTGGGCCAACTACCCGACCGACGGCCGGCTCGCCACCACCGTCACCACCGGCCCGACCACCACCCGGCTGACGGTCTACGTGCACGGCTGGTACGGGCAGGAGCCGTACCACGCCAGCTCGGTGACGCTGACCGGCCCGCGCGCGCCGATCCCGTGCCGGAGCTACACCATGCCCCCGCCGCCGTCCCCGTCCCTGCCGACCCCCTCCGGCGCCGCCGCGGCCGGAGGGGCCGTCGGGGCCGTCGGGGCCGTCGGGGCCGCCAACACCGTGACGCCGACGGCCAGTTGCCTCACGCCGATCCCGGTGAACTGACGGCTCGTCAGCCGCGCAGCGCCCACACCGTGGTGGTCTTCACCGCGGCGTCCTCCAGGTCCGCCGCGACCGGGACGGCGTACTCGGCCAGCGCGGTGAAACGCTCGCGCGGCAGGTAGGCGCGGCCGGGGTCGCCCACCACCACGGTGGCGCCCCGGGCGGCGGCGCGTTCCAGGAACGGCAGGAAACGCGCCGCCATCGCCCGCTCGTAGAACACGTCGCCCGCCAGCACCACCTGGCAGCCGTCCCCGTCGCCGTCCAGCACGTCCGCCAACTCGGCCGTCACCGAAACGCCGTTGGCCGCCGCGTTCACCGCGATCGCCGCCACCGCGTACGCGTCGATCTCCGCCGCCCGCACCCCGGACGCACCGCTCAGCGCCGCCGCGACACCCACCAGCCCGGAGCCCGCCGCCAGGTCCAGCACGCTGCGCCCCGCCACCGACTCCGGCCGGTCGAGCACGTACCGGGCCACCGCGACCCCGCCCGCCCACGGGAACGCCCAGAACGGCGGCGGCAACCCGATCTCCCCGCGCTCGCGCTCGGTGACCTCCCACAGCGCGATCGCGTCCTGCGCCATGTGCAGCCGCACCTCGGGCACGAACGGCACCGGCCCGGGCCGGGTGTGGGCGCGCACGAACTGCTCGTCGGCGGACGAGATCTGACGGTCCGCGGCATCCCGCAGCGTGACGGTGTCGTTCCCCATGGGTGCACAGCCTAGGGCCAATGATCGATCTCCCCGCGCCACCACGACACGCCCGGGCGCTCGTCGCGCGGTCACCGTGCGATCACAGGCCACGTACCGTTTCGATACCGAAGCCGTGATGAGCTGCGGAAACGCTCGCGACGCACAGCACGCCCGAGTACGATCCGGGCAGACGCCCCGGCCCGCGGCACACGCCCGTGCCCGGTCGCGGGCGGCGGCTTGCGCGGGGGCGCGCCCGGTACCACACGCCGGTGCGCCGCGACCCGCGTTCACGGCACCGCGCGCCAGGGCAGTCGCGCGAAGCGGAAGGGCAGCGACTTGGCGGATCGTCTTACCGGCGGGGATTCCTCACTGCTGCGGCGGATCAACGCGGCGGTCACCCTGCGGTCGTTGCGCGACGGACAGGCCGTCACCCTCACCCAACTCGTCGGCGACACCGGCCTGTCCAGACCCACCGTCGAAGGCGTCATCGAGGGCCTGCTGGAGAGCGGACTGGTCGCCGAGGTCGAACACGTCCAGGAGTCCGGCCGTCAACGCGGCCGCCCCGCCCGCTGGTTCCGCTTCCGCGCCGAGGCCGGCCACGTCCTCGGCATCGAGATCGGCGTCCACGACCTGCGGGTGATCCTCGCCGACCTGGCCGGCGAGGTGATCACCAGCCACTCCAAGCCGCTGGACGAGTCGATCGAGGCCGAGGAGCGCCTCGCCCAACTCCGCACCACCGTCGCCGAAGTGCTCCGCAAGGCCGGCGTCTCCCGCGACAGCCTGTGGGAGGTCGTCGTCGGCACCCCCGGCATCGTCGACCGCGAGGGCGTCGTCCGGCTCGGCACCGCGATGCCCGGCTGGACCGGCCTCGACCTTGGCGCCCGGCTGCGCCGCTCCTTCCGCTGCCCCGTGGTGATCGAGAACGACGCCAACCTGGCCGCCATCGCCGAGCACTGGAAGGGCACCGCCGTCGGCAAGGGCGACGTGGTGTTCGTGATGGCCGGCCTCAGCCCGGGCGCGGGCTCGCTGATCGGCGGCCGGCTGCACCGCGGCTTCGGCGGCGCCGCCGGCGAGATCGGCGCACTGCACCTGCTCGGCCGCCAGGCCACCCCGGAACGCCTGCTGTCCACCACCGGCCAGCCGCTGGAACCGCTGGACGAGGCCGCCGTCACCGACGTGCTGCGGCTGGCCCGGGAGGGCGACCGGGTCGCCCAGGTCGCCATGGACCGCTTCCTCGGCCGGCTCGTCCACGACGTCACCGCGCTCGTCCTCGCCCTCGACCCGGAACTCGTCGTGGTCGGCGGCTGGGCGGCCGGCCTGGACGGCGTCCTCGAACCGCTGCGCGAGCAGCTCGCCCGCTACACGCTGCGCGCACCCGAGGTGGCCCTCGCCGCCCTCGGCACCGAGGTCGTCGCCATGGGCGCGCTGCGGGTCGCCCTCGACCACGTCGAGGAGCAGCTCTTCGCCGTCGACCCGCCCGCGCGCTGAGGCCGGCCCCCGGTCAGGGCAGGCACACCAGCTCGAACTCGCCGCCGAACCGGTCGCGGGCGTGGGTGCGCATCCGCCGCGCGTAGCGGCGGTCGTCCTTCAACGCGTCGTACCCCTCGCCCTCGGCCGGCTCCAGCAGGCCGGCCGTGTCGGCGAGGTACGCGTCGAAGCCGGGGTACATCAGCACCGCGCACGGCAGGTCGTCGACGTCCAGCGCGAACACCGGGTACTCCCCCAGCTCGTCGCGCTCGCCGTTCGGCCCGAGCGACAGCACACGGCGGCTGTCCGAGCCGCCGGGCAGCAGGAAGCACCCGCCGAAGCGCTCCTCGAACGGGGCGAAACACGCGTCCCACGGCGCGCCGAACTCCGCCGCCGCGAGCTCGCCGAGCGTACGCGGCGCGAGCCGCCCGCGGTCGTCGAACCAGCCGTGCCGCGCCAGCATCCCGCTGTCGTACGCCAACCAGGCGCGCAGACTCGGCGGCAGCGGGTGCCCGCCGGGGAACGCCCCGATGTCGCCGCGCGGCCGGGGCCCGCCCTCCACCCACGGGCCCGCGAACCGGTGGTACTCCAGCACCGGACGGGACGGGTCGGCGGCCACGGCAGCGATCACGCGCTCGACGAGCGCACTGCCGTGGTCCTGCTCCTGCTCCTGCTCCTGCTGCCAACTCTCCACTGCCCCACCCCTGTTCACCGCTCCCACCAGTGAACGGGAGGGTAGCGGCGCCCTCCGACAGCGCCGCGCGCAGGCCGCGCTGTCAGGAGGCGGCGGTGGCGGCGACCGGGCTCGCGACCTGGACGGCCACGCCGGACTCGCCGAAGGTCAGCTTGCAGGTGTCGGCGCGGTAGTGCGAGACCGCGACGGCCGCCAGCCGGCCCACCGCCGCGTACTGCGTGGTGACCACCAGCACCGGGGTGCCCGGGGGGCGCTCCAGCAGCGCGGCCTCGGTGGTCTCCGCCACGCCCAGCTCCACCGAGCGCGACTCGCCGTCGACGCCCAGGCGCTCCAGCTGGCGCAGCACGCCGCGCGCCCGGTCGCCCTCGTCCACCACCACCGCGAGGTGCGGCAGGCCGGCGGCCGGCACGTGCAGCGACTCGGCGGCGACCGCCACCCCCTGCACCATCCGCAGCCGGCGCACCGTGTGCACCTGCTCGCCCTCGGCGATCCCGAGCGTGCGGGCCAGCGCGGCGGAGGCGCCGGCGGTGGCGCAGTCGACGACCTTCCACTCCGGGCCGTGCACGGCGCCGGGCCGACCGGACTCCCGCTCGCCCATCGGAATGCCCACCCGGGGCGCAGCGACCAGGGTGCCGATGCCGCGACGGCGCACCAGGCGGCCCTCCAGCTCCAGCTGGTCGAGCGCCTGCCGCAGGGTGGCGCGGGCGACGCCGAAGCGCGCCGAGAGCTCACGCTCGTTGGGCAGCACCTGGCCGGTGGAGAACTCGGCGTCCATGGTCCGCAGCAGCACCGTGCGCAGGTGCCAGTACTTCGGCTCCGCTACCGCCGTGAGCGTTCCTTGCCCCACCGTGTCCTCCACCCTGAAGGGCGACGGCCCGCCACGGCTCCCCGGTTTCGGCAGGTGGGGAGGGCGGGCTTTATCCGTCCTTCTTTATTAAAGGTCTTTGCAGTAAGTGACAGTAGGGGGTGCCCGTGGACATGGTCAAGACCAATGGGAAGGGTTCCTGCCGGGCCGGGCGAACCGGCACGTAACCGTGACCCGGTACCCTCGCGGGGTGAAGAGTGTTACCACGGTCAACGTCAACGGGATCCGGGCGGCCGCCAAGAAGGGCTTCCTGGAGTGGATCGACGACACCAAGTCGGACGTCGTCTGCCTGCAGGAGGTCCGCGCCGAGGCCGACCAGTTCGGCGAGATCATCGGCCGCCTGGACGGCTGGCACGCCGTGTGGGCCCCGGCCGCCGCCAAGGGCCGCGCCGGCGTCGCCGTCCTCTCCCGGCAGGTGCCCGACGCCACCCGGATCGGCTTCGGCTCCGCCGAGTTCGACACCTCCGGCCGCTACGCCGAGCTCGACCTGCCCGGCCTGACCGTCGCCTCCCTCTACCTCCCCTCCGGCGAGGTCGGCACCGAACGCCAGGACGAGAAGGAACGGTTCATGGCTGAATTCCTCGTCCACCTCGGCGCCCTCCGCGAGCGGGCCGCCGCCGACGGCCGCGAGGTCCTGGTCTGCGGCGACTGGAACATCGCCCACCGCGAGGCCGACCTCCGCAACTGGCGCGCCAACCAGAAAAAGGCCGGCTTCCTCCCCGAGGAACGCGCCTGGCTCTCCCGCGTCCTCGACGAACACGGCTACGTCGACGTCGTCCGCCGCCACCACCCCGACCAGGACGGCCCCTACTCCTGGTGGTCCTACCGCGGCCGCGCCTTCGACAACGACACGGGCTGGCGCATCGACTACCTCATGTCCACCCCGAATCTCGCCGAACGCTGCACCGAGGCCTACGTCGAACGCGCCGCCACCCACGCCGAACGCTGGTCCGACCACGCCCCCGTCACCGCGGTCTTCGACCACACGTTCTAGCCGGAGAATCCGACCCCCTGCTGCCACCGTCGCACGGCAGCAGGGGTATCACGGCAATCGAATGCGTACCGCCCAGCAGGGCGGGAGTAGATGGCTGGAGCAATGCGGCCGTCCGGCTTCGGCTGGTGGCGAGGTCTCTCGCGCGTTCCGGCACCGGGCCGGACACGTGACATCACCCCTCGCGCCCGAAAGGCCCCAGGGGCGACCAGCCGGATCCGCGCTTCTCCTCTCATCTGGCGAGGGAGGGCAGGCACTGCCCCGTCAGTCGGTCCCACTACGGGCCCGCACCAGCAAGTACCCCCCAGCAGTCCGCTACCGGCCAGGCCGGCCCACGTCAGCGCCCCGGGCGGCCCGTGTCCGGCAGGCCCGCACCGCCGTGCGGGCCACTGCGCCCGGGCGCAAACGCTCGCCGCGCCTGCCCTTCGGCAAGCATGCCTGCACCGCCACACTGACCTGCGCCTGGCCGCCGTGCACCGCCTCCCCTGCGGATCCCACGCCGAGGCCGACGCGGCGGGCGGTCACCTGGCCCGCCCGTCGGCATCTGGTTCTGCCTCCATGGCCACTAGGACTTGTCCGGTCGATCATGTGACTGTCACCTGCCTTGCTCGTTGGTTCGGGTATGGGGCGGGGAGATCTCACGGATGCCGAGTGGGAACG